>NZ_MJEH01000011.1 GCF_001742425.1 Bacillus solimangrovi | reverse complement strand
TCGTATTTCTCTTCTACAGAGTAAGATCTTTTGGACATAATAAATACTCCCCCATAAGCAGCCAGATTTATATTTTTAAATCTGTCTACCTATGGGGGAGCATATCATATCGTATGTGGGCTTCTCGGTCTTTCTCTTACAACACTTATATTTGCATTCGCATCTAATTTCATATTTCTGTTAATTGCTCGCTCTTTACAAGGAGTAGCCGCAGCTATCCCATGGACAGCAGGGCTAGCGCTACTTGCAGAAGTTTTTCCAAAAGAGGAACGAGGAAAAGTAATGGGGATAGTCATGTCAGGTCAAGCAGGTGGAGTATTGCTTGGACCACCATTTGGAGGGTGGCTATTTGAACTAGGTGGATACAGATTGCCTTTTTTCAGTGCAGCTGCAATTGCTCTATTTGTTGCGTTCATGAGCTTTATATTTTTGAGGCATGTACCAGAAATTAAGTCAGAAAGTTTCAGTTCGCCATTTAAAGTTTTACGTGATAAAAAAGTGTTAATGATTGCTGGAGTTGCTATTGTTGGTTCATCAGTCTTTGCGAGCATAGAGCCAACTTTGCCAATTCATATGAATGAAAATTTGAATGCTTCACCGGGAGTAATTGGGTTATTGTTTGTTATTGTTACTTTAACATATGGATTGTTTGCACCACTAATTGGTGCTTTGTCTACTCGTTATGGATATGTAAAAACAATTGTGTTCGGAATTGTGTTAGCGGCTATTGCATTGCCACTAAATGCACTACCAACAGTAATAGGAGCTCAGGTTATTACACTCGCATTGTTAGGTATTAGTCTCGGAATGATTTTAACACCAGCACTACCTATGTTAGCTGATATTACTCATGAAGCAGGTTACACATCTCAAGGTGTTACGTTTGCTACTTATAATACAGCTTATTCATTCGGGATGATGATAGGGCCAATAGTTGCAAGTGTTACCGCTGCAGCAGTTGGACTCAAGATAGCCTATATCGTACTTGGTTGTTTACTATTATTGTATTTGATCCCTCTACAGAAATTGAAATCAAGTGACACGTGATAACAGGGACTTTTAACTTTAAATGTGTTAATATTGTAAAAATTATAAATGAGAATTTTGTATTCTTAATGAAGAAAGGTATAAACTAGATGATTCAAATGTATAATGATCCACATGGAAGTGCATATAGAAGGTTAATTGATTATGCGATTGAACATACTGCTCAGTTTATGATTGTAATTCGAGAGGATATGCTTACACATAAGTCTTGTGATGAAGTGTTTAGTCAATTAGCTCCTTTTTTAGTGAGAACAGAGCGGTGTCATAAATTAATGGAACAATTAAGTGTAGCATATTCATATGAAGGTACGATTTATTTCTACGATTGTACTGAAGAAAGTGCAAAAGTTTTGAAATCAGTTGCGAATCGATTAGGAGATTGGCAACATCCTCATTTACCAGAAGATTTAAGTTTTCTTGATTCAGAAGGTCAGGAATGGCTAATTAACATCGCGCACGAGCAGATTAGGAAAATTAATGTTAGTGAAGAACAGGCAGAGATGATCTCATCTGAGATTGAAGGTGTGTTTCTTAAAGGAAACTTTAATGCTGATTTTGAGAGATTTATAGATGATGCCTATCGTCATAAAGTAGAAGAACTTCATATTTCGAGGCATGAGATTGATCAGTTACCAGATAAGTTATTTCATATGACTTCATTAAAGAAGCTTAAACTATTTGAACATAATATTAATCATTTACCACTAGGCCTATTTAACTTACAACAGCTAGAAGAGTTAATCATCTGGACAGAGGATTTAGAAGAAATTCCAGCAAAGATTAGCAATCTTAAAAATTTGAAGTATTTGCAAGTATACTGTGGTAGTTATTTTGAGCTTCAATCTGGTCAAACAGTAATTAAGAAAGAGGATGTTTCACTTTGTGAATTACCACCTGAGATCGGATTATTATCTAATTTGGAACATTTGTCTATTAACTATACTCGTTTGCATTCGTTACCTGATGAGTTTACACAACTGAAAAAGTTAAGAACATTAGATTTACGTAATAATATGTTTGATTCTACACCTAAAGTGATTGAAAAGATGCTAAATTTAAAATCGGTAAATTTTAAGTAGAAAAATAAAAATTAAAAATTTGAAGTTCATTTAACGTTATTTTTCAAAGTATGGTGAGCATTCCGATAAGGGGGAAACTTAAATGAAATCTGTTAACGTATTTCACTATGATGCATTTAGTAACGAGCCGAATAAAGGAAATCCAGCGGGTGTTGTATTAAATACGGATAGTCTCACAGATAAGCAAATGCAAGAAATAGCATTGAAAGTAGGATTCAATGAAACGACTTTCCCTGTTAAATCAGATGTTGCTGATATTAGGTTACGATATTTTACACCAGGACATGAGATGAGTCTATGTGGGCATGGGACAGTTTCTACAATCTATGCTTTAGCATCTAAAGGGATATTAAATAAGGAAGAAATTACAATTGAGACACGAGCTGGGATTTTACCAATTAAGTTAGACCGTAAAGATGATGAACATATAAATATTACGATGAAACAGGCTAATCCTAAGTTTGAACAATTTAATGAAGCGATTGACGAACTAGCTAAGTCAATCGGTCTAATGAAAGATGATCTTGATTTAGATTTACCGATTGTATACGGTAGTACAGGTACTTGGACGTTAGTCATTCCAATAAAAGAACTTAGTGCTTTCAAGAGAATGGAACCAAATAACAAATTATTTCCAAGTATTTTGAAAGAGATGCCTAATGCGTCCATTCATCCTTTTTGTTTAGAAACTGATGATGAGACAGCTGATATGCATGCAAGACATTTTTCATCACCTTATTCTGGTACGGTTGAAGATCCTGTAACAGGTACAGCATCAGGCGTATTAGGTGCATATTATGCTACATATATTAACAACAATGATGATGAGAAATTGAATTTACTCGTTGAGCAGGGACATGAAATTGGCAAGAAAGGGCAAGTGAAGGTGGCTGTTTCTAAACAAGAAAATGATTACGAAGTGGAGATAACAGGCAGTGCGGTTTATGTGAAGGAATTTGAAGTTCAAGTGGAAGAATGATGTTATGGGTAAAAAATATGTGATTGAAGTAATCATATAATTTGATTGTAATAAGTTGAGTTTCTAATAATTGTTTTATATATAATAAGGAAAGAACGCATTTTTTAAAATGAAAAATGCGTTCTTTTTTTAGATTGATTTAAAAGAGAACTTCTGGAATACTTGCTTCTGATCAGCTACTGAGCATTGCCATCACTGAAGTAGGTGCTATTCCTTATAATAGAAGTGCTTGTAAAATTTATATAATACTACATAGTCGTATATAAAGAGATATTCCAGGTATCACGTCAAAGAGCACTAGCCATCATGAATCGTTTCTGATTACATTAGAAATAATTTATTAGTAACTAACCTATGAATAATAGACCCAATTAGTGCACCTTAAAAGAAATTTTCTATTTCATAGCAATAGTGATGGAGAACACAGTCGTAATTAATGTTTGCTCTTATTAATCAAATCTTATTTCTTAATTGTAGTAGTGTATGAATAAATAAGGGAAGTCAATAATTAAAATCAAATAAATATAGTGGACTGCTGTTGAAGAGTAAGACATCTTCCAGTTTGTGGTGTGAGTAAAATAAGTTTTATTGTTAAACAAGAATATACGATGAAATTACATAGTAGGTGCAAGTGTACACTATTGGATTAATTCATCCTATAGTACCATAATTTACATCAGAAAATACGATTTTATACTCATATAATTCCTGTTATAATGTAAGAGAAGTAAGCGCAAGACGTCATACATCAGACATCTTGCATATTCTATTACTTCGCTTGTAAGCGCGTTCATAAAATGGTCGAGAGAGGAGAATGCAAGTGTCTAAGTTAACTAAAAAGCGCACAAGCCTAGCATTATCAGGTTTGCTAGTGTTTAATTTGTTTAATGCAGGTGTTATTTCTCAATCGTTTGCTGCTGAAACGTATGTAGAAACGTTTGATAATTCGAATGCAACAGGAAGCTATTCAACAAACTTATTTGAAGGAAATGATGAGGTAACATGGTCATATGTTGCTTCGCGTGATGAAGGTGACTATCCGATTGATGGTAAAGGAGTTATGCTACGCCGTAGTAGTGACACTAGTAGTATCACTTCTGGTCTAATTGAAGATGGTATTAGTTCATTTTCAGTAGATTTGAAGAAAGGTTTTACTGGAAGCGGTAATCGTCAAGTCGAATTATATATTAATGGTGAATTAAAAGGAACATCTGAAGCATTTGATGATACGGATGTTCACAACTTCTCGGTAGATAATTTAGATATTGCTGGTGAGGTTGAAATCAAACTCGTTAACGTAACAGAGAAACAAATTGTAATCGATAACATTAGTTGGACAAGCTTTGATGGTGAAGTTACACAAGCTTCGAAAGTAAAAGCTTCAATTGGTTCAGGAGAAGTTACAGAAGGTACAGAAATTGTATTATCAACTTCAACTGATGATGCATCTATTTATTATACGACAGATGGTTCAGAACCAACAGAAGAGAGCACATTATATGAAGCTCCAATTACTGTAAGTGAAGATGTAACAATTAAAGCGATTGCAGTAAAAGAGGGATTGGATGCTAGTAATGTAGGTTCATTTACGTATACTGTAAAAAAACCTCTTGAAGTTACATCTATCACAGATGTTCGAAATCTTGAAGTAGGTAGTGAAGCGAAGGTTGAGGGTATTGTCACTGCATCAATTGAAACTGGTGGACAAACAAACCTATTTGTTGAAGATGAAACAGGTGGTATTGTCGTACGTGGTGATATCAACGCAAATGTAGGTGACCGCATTTCTGCAGAAGGTTCATTGAATCAGTATTTTGATATGGCTCAGCTAGAAGTTGATGCTATCAATGTACTAGTAGAAAATGAAACTGTACCGGAGCCAAAAGTCATTACTTCTTCAGATTTAACTAGTGAGACAGGTGAAGCGGTAGAAGCTGAACTAGTTAAAGTTAAAAATGTAACGATTACTGATTTAGATAGTAACGGAAACTTCACAGGTATGGATGCAAATGGTGAGTTTAAGTTACGTCCACAAGATCGTAGTTTACTAGAAGTAGGCAAAACGTATGATGCAATTACGGGAGTAATCGACTATAACTACAGTGAGTATAAGCTTACACCTCGTTCTGCTCTAGATATTATCGAAGATACATTCTCAGTGATGGCGAACCCAGCATCAGGTGCAATTGAAGTTGGATCAACAGTTGAACTTTCAACATTAGTTGAAGACGGTGTGATTTACTATACAGTAGATGGTACGGAACCAACAACTGATAGTATTGTTTACAACACTCCGATTGAAATCACAGAAGATACAACACTTAAAGCAATTGTCGTAAAAGACGGAGAAACGAGTAAAGTGTCAACGTTTGACTACCAAACGATTTTAGCACTTGACTCTCTAGATATTCATGATATCCAAGGTGTTGGACATGTTTCTTTATATGATGGACAAGTTGTAAAGAATGTAAAAGGTATTGTTACACATGTAGATGGTTCAAGAGGATTCTTCATGGAATCACCTGAAGCAGATGATGATGTACGTACATCAGAAGGAATCTACGTTTATATTAAAGGCACAAATGTTGAAGTTGGTGACCTCGTTTCAGTGACAGGTGAAGTGGAAGAATTTAAACCTATGGGTTATGCTGACGCGAAGGATCTTTTAACGACTGAAATTAAAGCAACAGATGTAACAGTTGAAGCATCTAACCAAGAGCTACCAGCACCAGTTGTTATCGGCGAAGATCGCATACCTCCAACAAAGGTGATTGATAATGACGCATTTGCGCAATTTGACCCAGAAGAAGATGGCATTGACTTCTATGAAAGCTTAGAAGGTATGCGTATCGTGTTAAATGATGCGACTGTTGTTGGTCATCCGAAATACGAAGAAGTACCAGTCGTTGTGGAAAGCACGGTTGACTCACTTCGTACAGAAGCAGGTGGCGTAATTATTACACCTGAAGATGACAACCCTGAGCGCATCACGGTGAAAATAGGCAAAGACATGGATTTAAAAACAGGTGATAAGTTTGATGGTTCAATTACAGGGATTGTAACGTATGACTATAGCATGTTCAAACTAGAGATGACAGAAGATTTACCAGCAGTCATTGATAGTGGATTAGAACGTCCCGTAACAGACATTGAAAAAGCAGAGGATAAGTTAACGGTTGCATCTTATAACATTGAGAACTTCTCAGCAGAAACGGATCATGAGAAAGTTGAAAAGATTGCACAATCAATTATTGAAAACTTGAAGACACCAGATGTTGTTGGATTAATTGAAGTACAAGATAATGACGGTCCGACTGACAGTGGTTCAAGTGATGCAAGTAAATCATACGAAACGTTAATCGCAGCAATTGAAGCAGCGGGTGGACCAACGTATCACTATACAGATATTGCACCAGTGTACAATGAGGATGGTGGACAACCAGGTGGTAACATCCGTGTTGGTTACATTTACAATCCAGAGCGTGTAAGCCTTGTTGACAAACCAGCTGGTGATGCAACAACAGCAGTAGGTTATGATGAAAATGGGTTAACATTGAATCCTGGTCGTATCGACCCAACGAACGAAGCGTTTTCAAATTCACGTAAGTCACTTGCGGCAGAATTTGAGTTCAATGGTGAGAGAGTTGTTGTTATTGCGAACCACTTAAACTCAAAACGTGGTGATGGTGCAGCATACGGTAGTGAGCAACCAGTCGTATTAGGTAGTGTACCTAGCCGTATCGAAAAAGCAAAAGTGTTGAACGGATTTATCAATGATGCTTTAGCAGTGAATCCAGATGCGAACATCGTTGTGTTAGGTGATATGAATGACTTTGAATTTGCGGAATCAATGATTACATTAAAGGGAAATGTGTTAACGAATATGATTGAAGAGTTGCCAGCAAATGAACGTTACACGTACATTTACCAAGGGAACTCACAAGTGTTGGATCACATTTTAGTAACAAACAATGTTGCAGACAACACAGAAGTAGATATCGTTAACATTAATACAGACTTTACAGAAGCTTCAGGAGCAGCAAGTGATCATGACCCTATATTAATTCAAATGGACTTAACAAAAACTCCTGACGATAATGGCGATGGTGAATCAACTGACATTGAATCGGTTATTGCTGATTTCAAAGCAGGAGATGCTTCAGCACAAGAACTTGCAACAGAACTTGCTGAGTTAGTAATGTCAGAAGAAATTCAACCATCTGAAGCAAAGTCTTTAATTTCAAAAGTAGTGTTAGACGGTGTAACAGACAAGAAAACGATTAAGCATGTTAACACATCTGTTAACCACATCGAACGTGATTTAGCTAAGATGATTACAGAAGTGAACAAACATGGCGAATCAAAACTTTCTAAGTATGTAGATAAAGTAGAGAATGAATTAGAGAAAATTTTAAAGAGACTCTAATTAAAAAAAGTTATAGTTTAACAAACAAGCTTTTAGAATAAGATTGAAAAAAGTCATCTCTTGGAACTTAGTTTAAACGTTCTAAGGGATGACTTTCTTTTTATATAACAGTTGTAAGTGACAATTATATGAAGTGAATTTAAGTAGAATTCGTATATTCTGATATTTAATTTATAACCTTTACAAATTTAGCACTGCTTATCGCATCTGACTCAGGAATATATACATATGAAAAATCTTCAAATACCGCTTTTATCGGTACTTCAGATTCTAATTTGGATACGTTTTCCTCAGGACCTAACTTTTCTAATTTATCTAGATTATCTATTTTGTTTCCTAGAGCTTTCTTTAGCCGATCCTCATTTTCAATGCGAAAAGCTAATATATTGTATAACGTATGAGGAATTTTATTAGTAGAGTCAGTATTAACTCTAAAGATATAGTCGTCGTGTAGTTGGGAATAATATACTGAACCTTTTAACTCAAACTGACCATTAAAATTAACAAAGTAATTGGTGTTACCTGTATCTTGTTTTTCTTTCTTTACGTCTATTACAGTTAAACCTGAAACTTTGTCTCCACTGTTAATAGTTTCTCGGTTGAAAATTCCATACTTTTCAGTCAACTCTGTATCGACTAATGCTGTTAATTCTTCAATTATTCTATTATGTTCTTCTAATTGTTTTTCAATTAAAATCTTAGACTTAATTTCTTTAATTTCAAGTTCGGTGTGTAATTCTTGTATTTTGCTGTCTTTTTCCTTATTTTCACTGAGTAATTTCAAGTTTTTTGAATTTAGTTCTTGGTTTTCTAGTTTTAGCTGTTCATTTTCTTTCGATAATTGATCAATGTTATTGTTACAACCTGTTATTACTAATAAAATTATAGATAATAGCAGGAACATTACTTTTTTCATATTATCACCTCTAGGAAAATCCTAACAATAATAGATATTAGTGGTCAAGTGAATTTTTACAGATATTTGGATAAAGGATGAGTATAAAATGAGTGATTTTGCTAAAACACCAGAACCACCGTACTATGCGGTCATTTTTTCTACATGGAGAACAGAGGGAAACAATGGTTATAAAGAAATGGCAAGAAAGATGGTAGAGCTTGCTTCTCAACAGAATGGATTTCTAGGAGTTGAAAGTGCGAGGGAAGGTCAATTTGGAATAACTGTATCTTACTGGGATTCATTAGAAGCAATTCAAAATTGGAAGGAACATTCATTACATAAGGTTGCACAAGAAAAAGGTAAAAAAGAGTGGTATGCAACATTTAAGTTAAGAGTGTGCAAGGTAGAACGGGATAGTTATTTTGAAATGTAAGATTAATAGGAAATAGTTAAACTCACAGTGAAAGGAGTTTACAACAATATGACGAGGATTATGGTTGTTGGAGCTTCTGGGGTTCTAGGTAAATTAGTTTGTGATGAATTGCTTCGAATATTTAACAACGAGTTAAACTTAGTCATAACCGATTATAAAACAGAAAGAGGAAAAAAATTAGCTCGATCCTTTAATAATGAAGTTGAATTTCGATATTTAGATGTAAATAGTGAAGAGTGTGTAATGAAGGTAATAAAGGATATTGACATTGTAATCGTTGTAATAAAACAACAAAACCCTAATATTCAAAATGTTTGCATAACTAGATGTATCATATGTATTGATGTCACTCCTTTCTTTGACTTTGTAGGTAAAGTGAAACGGTTAGAACAAAATGAACTGAAAAATGGTGTATGTTCTATCGTAATGTCTGGATTTTTTCCTGGGTTATCTGGATTGATGATAAAAAAAGTAGCTACTGATTTTGATGACATAACTGAAATAAACGTAGGGTTATTACAAAATACAAATGCAAAAGCAGGTCTATCAGGCATATTAGACATGTTAAAAATAATTTCTCATCCAGTATATAATAATGATAATATTGTCGCAGGTTTTACTAAAAAGAGAAAGTTAATGTTCTTAGGGTATGACATAGAGCATGAAGTTAGGCTTATTGAGCATGCTGAAAAAAATCATTTCTATGAGGAATTTAAAACTAGAAACATAAACTACTGGACATCATGGAATAATGAAATTTCTAATGCATTAATATCATTGTTGAGAAAAATTGGTGTACTAGATAGAGTTCAAAAATTTAACGAGAATAAGTTACTTGCTAATCTAGTAAAGCATAACCCAAATAAAAATGAACATGCGTACCTTTCTGTTGAGGTTAAAGGAATTATAAATAAGCAAACATGTGTAAAAACATTAGCTGTAGCTACTTTCTCCGATTATTATACAACAGCAATGGTAACGGCAACTCTAGCTAAAATAGTTCAAAATAAAGAAATTAAAGGTGTTGTGTTACCTTCTGATATAACGAACTTCGATGAAATAATAGCTAAAATGAACTGTCCAGATATAACATTTAAAGAAATTAATAGATTAGTTTAGATTTTAGCTGAGTGACATTTTAAGTATTTGTTATATAAGAAAAAGGAGTAAGAACCTTATAAGGTTCTTACTCCTAGTAAAACTAGAATGCTAAATTATAATCATTCTTTAAATAACCTTTCTTTCACTATCAACAAGAACCAAAATGTATATGAAAGAAAAGTTATTATTAACATTACAATATTCCATAAAGGAAAACCTTCTCGAATACATATAAACACTAACCATCCAACACAAATTATTATAAAAAGCTGTAATACAGTATATAGTATAGATTTTTGATATGTGAAAAATATTTTAAAATCAATGTTTTCTATACTAGATTTTCTAATGTAAAAAAAATAAATTAATAGATGTAATAACAAACCCAAAAAAATAGTTCCTACAAAGCTTAAAGCTACAAATGCTACAAAAGCCATCCCATTATCGATTTCCTCAATAGAAGGTAAAGGTAATCTAGGTAATACATAAAGTAACGAAAAACTATATATTATTGAAAGACTCAAACTAGTAAAAAAATAGAGTTTTTTATTCATGAAAATTCCTCATACAACGGAGCGCTAATATTATTTTAACTTAATAATAATATCATCTAGCTGAATGTCTTTTTGTTTATCAGGATCTGAATAAAAAGTAGCTTTAGGTGATATAATGAGTTTTGTTGCGTTTGGATCAATTGTTTCAAACGTACGACTCCAATTAGTCTTATATTCACCATCACGCCAACCAGAATTATATTCACTTAAGTAGCTGTTACCTAAATCATCTTTAAGTTCAAATCTATTAGCGTCAATATCATCCCACTTATTTATGACATTTTCGTCGATTTTTTCATTATAGTAAACGATAAATGACATAGGTGTTACTAATATTTTTTCGACAGTTATTTTTACTCCATTTTGCTCAGTGCTGTCATTAACGACTATCATTTTGTTATCTAATGCGTTTATAGCAAAGTCAAACTTCCATTTCCCATTATATTGTTTCTTTGTTTCTCGATTGAAGAAACTATTGATCTCCCATTTAACATTGGCAGCTGTTGCTATTTCTCCATCAACGTTCGAAATAGTTTCTAAACCTACATATGTATTATTATCAATCTTAGCAATTTGAGTGGTTCCTGACTCCTTAATCGCTCCGACTATATCTGCTGAATCATCTAAGTTTGGTCGTTTACCTAAATCACGTTTGCTTTCTATAGTATAAGTGAAGAAAACAGTTTTTCCATCAAACACTGCTTCATTGATTGTGACTTTAATGCCATTACTTTCTTTAGTTAAGTTTATTTCAGTAGAGTGCTTTTTATAATCATCATAAAGACCTGGTTTGTGATCATCAAAGAGGCGTGTATTGTCATTATCTAAATATTTGAAGATATCTTCTACATGTGAATTACTTTCAGCATAAATTGGAAGTGTGTTACCAAATGCAGAAAAAGTCAAGCCAGTGATTATCGTTCCTACAGCAAGTTTCCTTTTGAAATTTTTCAAAATCTCTCTCCTCCTAATTACGTATAGTTATTTTTGTAATTTCAAAACCGAACAAAAAAAGCTTGTTACAAATTATGAGAAAAAAATTATAGGTTTGATCAAGTATCATATATATCTATAAGAATATAATACATATAGTGGTAATGATATTAACATTCTTTATGATTTCACATATATGAACGAGATACTGCTATCATTATTTGTTCAATAAACAGTATTTTGTAAACCTTCATTTATGAGTGAGTGAATAACGATATAATTACATAAAAGGTTAATAATGTCAATTATGAGTTTGTAAGCTTATTAAAGGTAGTAACGGAAATATTAAATTATATATCGTGATTTAACTTAATTTGGATAAATCTTGTGTTTTAAGTTGAGTTAATTAATAATTAACATATAATACCTTATTCTGTTAATTTGATTGGAATAGTGCAAAACACAATAATTTGTATACGATTTTTTGGAGAAGCAAATCGCGAAGATGAATAAACTTTATATAGTCAGTTCAGAGATTCAATAGTATATAAGGTTACATACCAAATACTTTTAAAAGTATTTTAAACAATGTTGAAAAAATTATCGGGGTTGTTAGGGATAATTATTATTTCATTTGTAACATTTCAAATTATTATTATTATTAATCAAGGTCAATACCTTAGCTTGGAATCTTTATGAAATTCTAATTATGAGTGAGGGAATTAACACAAACGTAATGAAATTAATGGAGTATAAGATAGACTGAAAGTTAAAGTCTCAGCATCTTGTGAAGATAAAACAACAAATTACAATTTGAAAATGGTGACCTTACATGTCGAATAGTTTAACAATACGAACATATGAAAATACTGATTTTTTAGCTATTAAAAACTACGATTTACCTGAAAAACAAGCGATCTATACATCTTTACCTTTAGATGTAGTTAGTGAATTACAAAACGATCAACATAAACAGCCGTATGTAATTCAATTAGGAAATGATTTGATTGGTTTCTTTGCCTTATATACTGATGAAGCAAGCAATATCTATACAAGTAATAAGCATGCAATCCTCTTTAAGTCTTTCTCTATCGATTCACGTTATCAGAATAAAGGATATGCGTTTAATGCATTAAATTTGTTACCAAAAATCATAAAGAAAAATTTTTCACAAAAAAACGAAATAATTTTAACATTTCATCATACAAATACACCAGCAAAAAATTTGTATACTAAAGCTGGTTTTTCTGATAAAGGCTTGAGGTTTAATGGTGAATATGGAGAAGAATTAATATTTCATTTTGATTTAACACTTGTTAACTGAGGCTAAGACTCTCACTTCTAAACTTAGAAAAGTCAAAAAGTTTAAATGGGAAAGTGTCTTGGTAATCCCCTTGTGGTAGCAATCGTAAGTAATTATCTGACTGGATTAATTTACCTCGGGTGGGATAAAGAAAAATAATTAACACAGCCCGTTATTTTTGCCGTGAATTAAAATGGTTTTTGGAGGGATCAGGATGAAAAAACATTTTTTTATCATACCATTGACATTAATAATATTCATGACAGGCTGTAATCAAACTGAGCTTAAAGAACAAGTTGAACAGTTAACTGAGGAAAATGTAGTACTCGTAGCGCAAGTGTCGAATTTACAAGACGATATAAGAAAACAAGAAAGAAAAATTAAAGATTTAAATATAGACGTAGCGGTAAGTGAACGAAATATTAAAAAATTAGATGTTAATCTAGAGATAAGTAAAGACACAAATTCAAAATTAGAAAGAGAAATTGAAGCAATAATTAATGAAATAGGTGAAGCAAAGTTTGCAGAACAATATGGTATTTATAATTTAAGTACGGTTTCAAAAGGAATGAGAGTGAGGGACCTGACTGTAACTGATGTAACAAAGAAGGAGCATGAAGAGTATCCTCCGAATTATTTTGTTGATTTTGATGGTCAATTTGAAGTGAGCGGATCCATTTATCATTCTCAAGTCGCTGATAGTATTGTATTTTCTGTTCATCCAAATTCAATTAAAAATATGCCAAGAACAGTATCACAAGCAGAAAGTGAACATATCGTCTTCAACGTTTCGAATACGGATGAATTAAAAGAAAGATTAGGTGATAAATTAGCAGAATTAGATGGTTTAGATGGACAAATGCAAATGAGAGCAGTATTTGAGGATTATACATTTCTTATTATGCATGCAACTGATGCAATTAGTTATGCTAAGTTAGTTGAAATCGTTTCCTTTGATTGAATATTATTTTTTAACAAGTGCATGTGATTTCATCGCTAGTTCTATAGCTTCAACTATTGTATATTTCATCATTATAGAATCCAATTTATCGAGATTTGTTATATATAAGCATGTTTAGCAAACGATAATCTTCATGTTATAACTTCTATGTTTCGTTCAATCTTTGCAACAACAACTTGTTCATTGCTAATAATCATGTGTGTATAAATATTATTAGAAAAAAACTATAGTTCACCAGTTAAGTTGTGTGTCTCTTCTCTAACTTCTGGGTCATCCAGAAAATTTTCACCTGTCGTTATAGAGGTTATTGCAAAATATAAAAATCCTATAAAGAAAAGAATAAGAAGCATTGAGCAAATTGTAACCAGTGATATGAGTGTTATTTTTCTAAAAGAATAATATTTCTTTTTAATAAGTTGCATGAATACACTCCAATCATATAATAGATAATTTCAAGAAAGTTACATATAACATATCATATACTCTTTTTATAGAAAAAAGTGGTAAAATAAGATGATTGAAAATATAAAGAAAAATATAAGATCCTCTATAGATATGAGGTGTATACAATAAATATAAAAAAGGTTATAGGTATCATTATATTTATTCTTTTTCTTGCTGTGCTACTTGGTACATATTTTTATGATATTTATGATGTTGCTACTTCATCCACTGCATGGATTACTATAATTGAGTATACGTTTATTTTGCTAATAATAGCATTTATTGTGACAAGGTATGATAAAAATTATGTAAGAAAGATCGCAATATGCGTAAGTCTATTATTTGTATATGTTATGTTAACAAATCGTTTACTTTTTGCAGATATTAGTTATTCTTCAGCGTTATTTCCATTTTTCTTTATCACTCTTACACAGATTTTTAAATTATGGAATGAAAATAAGAATATAAAACAACTAATTCTTTATTTATTAGTCTGGTTCGTTTTTGTACCAAGTTTATTTATCATTTTTGATCAACGGTTAACAACTACTGGACAAATGGAACATGATGTGAATGAGTATTTGAATGAATCTAGTATGTTTCAAAATAGGGAAATTCAATCATTGAATATTGTGAGTGTATCACTTGTTACATCGTATGCCCGAGTTGTATTTAAAGATGAACCGAATTTTGTTTACCTTATTTTTGATAGAGGAAGTACTGTTGAGTTCCTTCAGAAAAAGGAGTTATGGAATTAAAAAATGCGTTAGCATTTGTCAGCTGGTGCTAAGTCTTACTTTTATAAATTAGAAAAGTCATCTAAGTTTAAGTGAAGAAGATTAAAGTAATTTCAGTGATTGATAGAGATAAACTATACTTTAAAGGAGTTGTTCACTTTGAAAAAAATATTAGTGTTAGGTGGAACAAGGTTCTTTGGTAAAAAACTCGTTGAGTTACTTATCAAAAATGGAGAAGATGTAACGATTGCTACGAGAGGTAAGACGAACGATCCATTTCAAGATACAGTGAAGCGATTAGTAATTGATCGAGAAGACTATCAATCTCTAAAGCTAGTAGCTGGTTCTCAAGATTGGGATATCGTTTATGATAATATTTGCTATTCTCCTCAAGCAGCTATGGATGCCGTTTCTATTTTTTCTGGAAAGGTTAAACAGTACATCTTAACATCAAGTCAATCTGTTTATGGTTTTGAGGAAAGAAAGATTATAGAAGAAGATTTTGACCCTATTTCATATCCGATCAAAACGGGCGTTCGATCAGATTTCACATATGATGAAGGAAAACGCTTAGCTGAGGCAGTCTTTTTTCAAAAAGCTGATTTCCCCGTTAGTGCCGTCCGCTTTCCGATCGTCTTAGGTACGGATGACTATACAAATAGATTACTTTTTCATATCAATCACGTAAGCAACGAAACTCCTATCGGTATACCAAATGAAAATGCGTTAATTTCTTTTATAAGTTCAGAAGAAGCGGCAGCGTTTCTTCATTGGTTAGGGAAGGCACAGTTAAGAGGACCAATTAATGCTTGTTCCACTGGTGAAATGTCTATCCAACAAATCATTTCAATAATAGAAGAGGCGGTTGGAAAGAAAGCATTAACTGAACTTGAAGTATCAAATGAACATATGTCACCGTTTGGAATCGCTGAATCTTGGTACTTAGATAACTCAAAAGCAACGCATGCGGGGTATAATTTTCAGCATATAAATAATTGGTTCCCTTCACTCGTTCAAGCACTTGTAAACAAATAAGAAACAATTAAACTTTCGTAATGGACAATAAAGGGGATCTATTTATGTATACATATGAACCATTCACGTTATTAAGGCCAATGTTCATAACGCTTCTCGTTATGTCGATAGTTTTATGCCTTACAATAATTATTACTAAGAAGAGGCAAAAATATATTAACTGGTTTACTATTAGCAGTATATCCATAGTTAATTTTATACTAGCTAATCAACTTCTTACTTTTCATTTTAATATTCTTGATGAATTGAATTTAAGTGAAGATAGTATCGATAATGTTGCAAATATGATGTTTTTAGCGATATCTGCATTAAGTTTTGTTAATCCATTCTTATATCTTTGTATTAGAGCTTGGGAGCAAAGTCGACAAAATAACAATAGGCTGAATCATTAATTAGAACATTTTAGATTTTTGATATGTTATTATTGGAAAGATATATTTACATAATATGATATATTTACATAAGGTTAGGAGGAATACTGCATGTCAAGGCACGAACTTATTTCTGATTTAGCAGATCGAATTACAAATTTAAACTTAGATCGTCCAGTTCGAGTAGGAGTTAGTGGTATTACTGCATCTGGGAAAACAACACTAGCAAATGAGATTGCTGAGGTACTACATTCTAAAGGTCAAAAAGTTGAGAGAACGAGTATTGATAATTTTCACAATTCAAAAGCCATACGATACAAACAAGGAAAAGAATCAGCTATTGGTTATTATGAAGATGCTCATGATTATGAGGCATTTAAACAGAAGTTATTAATTCCTCTAGGGTCAAACGGAAGCTTACATTACGAAACTAGTTCTTTGGATTTAGATAAAGATGTGTATGTAAAACCTGACGTGAAAGTTGCAACTAAGGGTTTGATTTGTGTTATAGATGGGACTTTCCTGTTCAAAAAGGAATTGCGTAACCATTTTGATTTTAAGATATTTGTAGATACTGATTTTGAGATAGCGAGAAGAAGAGGATCAAAACGTGAAGAACAAGCTTTTGGGAGTATTAGCAAAGCTGAAGAGATGTTCATTAAACGTTATCATGCTGCTTCGAAACTATATTTAAAACAAGAATCACCTCAACAAATTGTGGATGTAATTTTTAATAATAATGACTTAGATTATCCAACTATTATATGGAAGTAATTATATCTATTGGATGTTATAATGCTTAACTTGATTGACCATCAGTGGGGGAGAACTGACCCCATTGATGGGATTTTTATTATAGAAGAAGGTAATTCGCTTAAGGAGGTTAGGATATGAAGCCTGCGAATCATTATTCAGATGGTTCATTAATTGAATTAAATTGTAGTAAATTTTATGTGAATTGTATTGGTGAAGGAGAACCTATCGTATTCCTTCATGGTGGACCAGGGAGTGATCATCGTTTCTTTCTCCCACATGTTTTACCTTTAGCAGATAATTTCAAGTTGGTCTTGTATGATCAGAGAGGGTGTGGAACATCAGAACAATCAAAAGAAAATAATTATTCAATGAGTGATGAAGTTGATAACATTGAATTACTTCGAATCCAGTTAGGTTTTGAAAAGATGAACTTATTCGGTGAATCATGGGGGTCAATGCTTGCATTATTATATGCAACGACATATCCAGAAAGAGTTCAAAACATTCTTCTAACAGCAGCAATTGGTGTAACGTCGGAAGGCTTTGAAAGATTTGAAGTTGAGTTAAATGACAGATTGAGTGCGGATGATAAATGTAAGCTTTCTAAATTAGAAGGCTATATGAAAACAGGGGATGCTTCCATCCATGATATCTTTAACGTATTGGACCCTTATTATGTATTCTCTAAGGTTTCATTGATTCATAAATCAAATACAACATACAATCGTGTTGTAAATGAGTGTATAGGAGAAGATATTAGAAAAAACTATGATATAAATGATAAATTGAATAGACTTTCTAATATCCCAATCCTGATCGCACAAGGCAGTCACGACATACTAACGCCTTCCATTATTCGAGAACTATTGGTTAAGAATATTCCTCATGCTCAATTAATAGAAATAGAGGAATGTGGCCATTGGACAATTGTTGAAAAGCCAGCTGAAATGATCAATATTGCAGAGCAATTCTTTACTACGGTTTCATCGAGTAATATTGATTAAATCAACTCAAATCTTTTTTAATGAAAAGCCTGCTTTAATACATCTCATTATTCACCACCTAGAACTTGATGAATAATAAGTGCCAATTCTAATTCAACGCGATCTTGAAATTTATCGAACCTGCGTTTTGTTAATTCTTCAATTTTATTAATTCGGTATTTTAATGTGTGTCGATGGATGAACAGAGTTTCAGCAGCGTTGTTCATTCGCATATCTTCTAAGTAGACGTATAATGTTTCCAGTAGCTTCTCGTTTTGTATAACACCACCTAGAATACTCTCATAATAATCTTGAATGAGTGGTTTATTTTCTAATAATGGTAATAGTAGTTTATATAAACCGAGCTCACCATAATGAAGACATTTGTTATTTTTCCATACGGATTTAATAATATATAGCGCTTCTTGTGCTTCCTTATATGAATATCGATAGTCGTGAAAATGATGATAATAATTGCCTATCCCAATGGATAATGTCATTTCATATGTCCCCAGTATTTGCATAGATACATTTTCAAGCATTTCTTGAATACTCACTCTATGAGGATAGTAGTTTGTGAGCAACATTACAAGCTGTTGATCCATTCGCTTGAATAATGGTTCGATCGCATGATCTTGTAGCTGTTTTAATATCAATTGCTGTACATGATGTTCGGTTTTTTTTCGTTCTTCATTATCTGTTGGAAGGTTATCAAATTTTAAAATTGCTACACAGGTATCATTAGGAGTAAGGTTGTAACCCAATGCCTCAGCTTTTGAATAAACTGTTAAATCATCCTCGTAATTTCCTGTAAGGACGAGCTCTAGAAAATCTGCTTTCAATTGAATATCTTTCTCCTCTAGTTTCAACAACTTAATAAATTCAAGTGCTGCAATGGTTGCTGTATGATTAACTGCAATTTCCTCAAGTTGTGTAAGGGGTTCTTCTCGAATCGCGATCAAGTAGCCGTATATACTTTCTTGTGAGTGAATCTTCTTAATGATTAACGTCTCATTCTCTGTTAAAGCATGCTGGCGAATGTCATCATGATCAAGTTGATCGAAGGATTCTTCGATAATAATTTGTTGAATGGACGTCATATCGGTAGTGAAATGAGAAATTGCACTGCACAACTTATTAAAGTTGTTATCAAAGAACGCAATATCTGCTTGGATGAGTGAACTGATCGATTGTGCAAAGGAAATTAACCCTTCATTGTTTTTGGCAATTTCGGTAAGCACTTCATACACTTCTTGAGAATACTTTAGTTGCGTAAATTGACTATTCATAATTTGCTGATGAACAGACCTCGTAATGCTCGAAAAAGGAATTGTTTTAGGGATCTCAATAATAGGGAACTGAAGGTGTTCTGCTGCTTGAATTAGTTCATCAGGAATGTGTTCAAGGTAATAACCTGTTTGGATCATAATACCTGATAGCTTTTGCTGAGATAATTTTTGGATTAAGTTATGTTTCATCTCAGGATGAGAATGGAGGTCGTAAGCTGTTGTAAGTAACAGTTCACCTTCCTGTAAGTGGTCAATATCATCCAGTAGTTCAAGCGTAACAAGCCAGCGAACAAGGTTTTCTTGACCATGTTTGCCTGCGACACACTTCATGGATTGGAATAGAGGAAGGTTTAACATTTCTTTTATCGTAATCATAGTGTCACCACCTATAGTTATAAGTTAAAAAAGGTCTTCTTGAGCACAAGTGTGCAAGAAGAAGACCTAAGAATTATTCTTGAAAATTAAAGTAGTTTTTCTTTAAAAGCTTTGGTTGTTTTAAAAGTTCTTTGTAAGATGTAGATTTATTTAACTTTTTTGTATCAATAATCATGAGGTGATCTTCGAGTTCATTTATAACAGAATCGGTTTGATACTCCATACCACAAGCTGGACATGAAACTCCAGGTGTTTCAGTAATTTCTATTGCACGTGTACCATCTGGAAGTTCCCAATAAACGGTTGTACTCGTTTCTTGAGCTCCTTCTGCTTGGCACCAATCACATTTCATAATAAATAAAACTCCTTTCTCGTTAGAAAGAATTAATGTTAATTCACTTTTTCATCAAACTTTTTTAATTGTGATTGATATTTCTTTTCTTTAAGTTCATCGCGTTTTTCTCGTTTGTCCTTCAACGATTCATGACCTTCACTATCAGAATAATTTGAACGTCGGTTATAGCGGTCAACAGATTCTGGTACAAGATTGAATTGTTCATCATTTAAGAGTGAAGTAATACCAGCTGAGCGGTACTCTTTCTTATATTCAGGATAGATTTCCTCAAAATAATCATCTGCTCTACCAGGGACATAGCCTTTTGGTTCTGGATAAGTCGTAATAACACCTTCGAAGTTTCGAAGAACAACTTTATCAGGGCTTTGTGAAATTAAATAATTAGGTTGAAGTGCAATTTTTCCACCACCACCTGGTGCATCTACAACAAATGTCGGAACAGCATAACCAGATGTATGTCCTCGTAATCCTTCAATAATCTCAAGTCCTTTTGTTACTGGTGCACGGAAATGACCGATACCTTCAGACAAATCACATTGATAGATGTAATAAGGGCGTACACGTATTTTCACGAGATCATGCATGAGTTTCTTCATAATTGGAACACTGTCATTAATTCCTGCAAGGATTACAGATTGATTTCCTAGCGGAACACCTGCATTCGCAAGCATTTCACATGCTTTCTTTGATTCTTCTGTAATCTCAATTGATGTATTAAAATGTGTATTCAACCAAACTGGGTGATATTTCTTTAAAATATTGCACAAGTTCTCTGTAATTCGTTGAGGGAAAACAACAGGTGCTCTCGTACCGATGCGTATAATTTCTACATGTTCAATCTCACGTAGGTTCTTTAATATATATTCCAAAATTTTATCGTTAATGAGTAATCCGTCACCACCCGAGATTAGAACGTCGCGAACTTGTGGCGTTTCGCGGATATATGCAATTGCATCATCTAGTTGTTTCTTTGGAACGCCCATCCCAATTTGACCTGAAAATCTACGTCTTGTACAGTAGCGACAATACATTGAACATTGATTTGTTACTAGGAACAGGACACGGTCTGGATATCGATGTGTTAAACCAGGTACTGGAGAATCTTCGTCTTCATGAAGTGGGTCTTCAAGGTCATATTTTGTTTTATGGATTTCCTCATGAATCGGTACAGATTGCATGCGAATTGGACAACGTGGATCATCTGGATCCATTAATGATGCGTAATAAGGTGTAATATTTAATGGAATTGTTTTTGTGGAAATTTTAACGCCTTCTTCTTCTTCTGGTGTTAAATTAATCACTTTCTTCAAATCATCTAACGTGCGAATGGTATTTGTTAGTTGCCAAATCCAGTCATTCCATTGCTCATCTGTTACATCTTTCCATAACTCAATATCTTTCCAATGACGATTCGGTTTATATAATTTTGAAGCCATTTTATCACTCCTTAGAAATTTTGATAGAGGATGCTCAATTGTCTTATTGATTTCATTTCGAAAATATGAGAAGCATTCAGGCCTACTAACACTAAGTAGTTGGTTGAATGTAATAAGTTCTCTTTTCTCATTTTGAACACACGCTCATCTTAAAGTTTTATCTAACATAATTAATATGCAATTTTTGTGCCAATTTAAAATAATCTAAATTAATAAAATATTAGACCGTTAAGTTCATTTAATTATAAAAAAGGTTGAATTTTGAGATAATTTTAACATTTTTGTATAAAGTAACTGCCGAAAAATAAGCACAGATATATACCTATAATAAGGTTGAGATGTAAAATGATAGAATTTAGCTTGAGTTGTGCTCAAAAATCGGCATAATTTATGAAAAATCGGCACTCTTTAGGTAACGCAGAAGAATTTAACAATAAAAAAATGGATTTTGGTACACTTTAAGACATATGTCCTTCTCAACTTACTTATATTTATCATTTAATTAAGATGTAGTCTAAATGAAGGAGGAAAAAATATGAAAGGCGTTATCTTTGCATTTTTAGCTGGTGCTTTTATTACAATACAAGGTGTAGCCAATTCACGAATTAGTGTAGATATGGGCACTTGGCAAACAGCTACAATTACTCATTTAACGGGCTTTATAGCTGCGTTTCTAATAATGTTAGTCGTTCGAGATATAAAATGGAAAATGTTTAAAAAAGTGAACCCGTTATATTTATCAGGTGGTTCATTTGGTGCATTTGTTGTTTTTGGTAATATTATGGCGATGAATCGAATCGGTGCTACGTTCACAATAGCTGGTTTACTCATATCTCAACTTGCAGTAACATTTTTGGTTGATAGTAAGGGTTGGTTCGGTGTAAAAAAACAAAAGATTGAACTACCACAGTTTATCGGTTTTGGAATGATGTTAGTAGGTGTCATTATTTTAAGTGTTTGATTGACATTGTCATAGGAAGTTACTGAAGGAGTGATGCGATTATGAAAGAAGTAAACGATCGAGAGTTATTGAATCATTTCTTGAAAACTTATCAAATTGAATCAATATTTAATGGCCATTTAAGACAACATTTATCTTTATATAGTTTTCAACAAGGTGAGCTCATTTGTTCTCAAGGTGAACAAAGTCAAAATTTATATATATTTGTAAAGGGAAAGTTGAAAATCTATACAACTTCTGTAGAAGGAAAAACACTTATCCTTGCATTTAAAGCTCCACTTGAATTAATTGGTGATATTGAATATGTGCGTGATATAGAAATTATTAATACAGTTGAAGCGGTATCTTCAGGATATTTAATTGGAATTCATTATAAATGGTTAAAGAAATACGCAACAGATTCATTACCATTTACACGCTTTTTGCTAGAAATTATTACAGAGAAGTTCCATATAAAGTCGAATTCATTAAGATTTAATTTGATGTATCCAGTAGAAGTACGATTAGCCAGTTATTTGTTATCAGTTTCATTTGAGGAATCAGAGGATAATTTTCAAGAACAATTAAAGACAGATAGCTTACCAGATGCTGCTAACTTAATCGGAACGAGTTACAGACATCTGAATCGAGTCCTGAGTCAGTTTAGATCAAAGGGATTGATAGAGAGGAAAAAAGGATATATCGTAGTTGAGGATAGACAAGGATTGCGTGAAATAGCAGGACACAACATTTATGAATAGGAAATAACAGGTGAATGTGAGAAACACAATAAATGAAAAGGAGGATGTAAAGAATGATGATAGGTTTATTCTTCGCACTTTTTGCAGGTTCGCTAGTAGGTCTGCAAAATATATTCAATAGTAAGGTTAATGAACATACAGGGTCTTGGACAACGACGACATTAGTATTAGGTTTAGGTTTTTTTGCATCGTTAATACTCGGGTTATTCTCCGAAGGTTTGAATATGTTTAACTTTGAAAATATGCAATTATGGTATTGGCTAAGTGGAATTATAGGAGTTGGTGTAGTATTTTCTGTTGTTCAAGGTATAAAGATACTTGGAGCAACATATGCAATTTCAATCGCTCTAACATCTCAGCTTGTTATTGCTCTATTGTTTGATTCATTCGGATTGTTAGGATTAGAAAAGGTTCCTTTTTCATTGAATCAGTTAATCGGTGTACTTGTTATCATCGGTGGGATTCTTATTTTTAAATTTGGAGGAACAAGTGAAGATAATGTAACATCTAAGAGTGCATAAGAAATGAATATAAACTATGGAATGGAGAAATCGTGATGAAGGATTATAACACGTTATTATTTGATGTTGATGATACATTATTAGATTTTGGTGCGGCTGAGCGAGTCGCGTTGACTCGGTTGTTCGAAAAGCAAAATGTACAGTTAACGACTGAAATAGAAGAACGTTATAAAACAATAAACAAAGGTTTGTGGCAAGCATACGAGTTGGGAGAGTTAGAACGCGATGAAGTAGTAACCTCCCGTTTTTCGATTTTATTTAAGGAATATGGTCAAGAAGTAGATGGTGAATTGCTAGAAAAAGATTTTCGCAGTTATTTAGATGAAGGGAATCAACTCGTTAATGGTGCGGTTGAATTAGTATCTGAACTACACAAACATTATGATTTGTACATTGTGACAAATGGGTATTCATCAACTCAACATAAGCGTTTGCATGCAACAGGATTACACCCATTATTTAAGGATGTCTTTGTTTCAGAGGATACGGGCTTTCAAAAACCAATGAAAGGATTCTTTAATTATGTATTTGAAAGAATTACGAACTTTTCTTTAGAGAAAACGATCATCATTGGTGATTCCTTAACAGCTGATATTAGAGGTGGACAAATAGCTGGTATAGACACGTGTTGGTTTAATCCTAGTATGAAGCAAAATGAAACAAAAATCATGCCGACTTTTCAAATACAGAAACATGAAGAGTTATTTCATATTTTAAATGGAAAGAAGAGTAGCGTTGGTAGTTATTAATAATATGAAAATGGGTTAAGACTCGTCCTAATTTATATCTTTAAAAGATAGTTAGATTAGAAGTTCACATAAAGAGTAGGTATTATGGTAATATGTAGGTTATTAGTAAAAAATAGGGGGAGTTATTTTGAAGATAAAACCGATTATATTACTAGTTTTATCATTATTACTGTTATTGCCTACAGTGTCCTTTGCATCAAATGATCAAGTTATAACCACAAGTAATAAGACTAGTATAACGATTAAAAAGGGACAAGGTGATCAAGAACAGAAGAAGATTATTTCGTTAAAATTCAAGACCGATTCAGTGGAAGTGGAAAAAAACACCACTGGATATTTACCTTTATTTGCGGAGTATTCAGATGGTTCGAGAGAGTTTGTTGGAGAGTTTGCAGAGTATCAATCATCTAACTCTAAAGTTATCGAAGTAATTGATAAGTATGGAGTAAGCGGTATATCACTAGGCACTGCCCAACTCACTGCAAAATACGAGGGTTTAAAAGCATACATAGAGGTAAAGGTTGTTGAAGAAATTACCCCTGATGTGACTGTTTTAATAGATGATCAAGAGAGTATTTCTCTTCAAGAGCTTAATTATAAATACGATGATAATAAGTATTATTACACAACAATGTCTATTCGTAGTCAATATGATAATGGAAAACTAAAATTGTATGGGATTGATTGGGATGTAGAAGGGCCTTATTATGGATTTATAGTTGGCAAGAATAAGATTTATAAAATTACAATCGATGCAGATGACCGTGGTAAGGAAATATATACAGATGATGTTCAATATACTGAAGTATCCATAAGTAATGCGATCAAAGAAGGACTAAAATATAATCGTATATACCTTGAATATTATTTGAACGCTAAAGATCCTGAAATATTAGCATACATGGAATTTGATGAAATAGTAGAAAGTTTTTTCATACCAGAAGGTACATATAACATACAAATTTTAGCGTATGATGAGCATTCAATTTATCAATTATTATCTTTAAAAACTGAGATTAACCAAGATCATCAACAACTTGTACTAGATGATAGTGAATTGGTAAAAGTTGAGTTTGATGGACAGATTGATAAAGGATATGAGTTCCCTGTTTTATCGCTTTGTAATTTTGATTACTTTACAACTTGTAGCCCGCTCTATGGTGACTATAGGAAAGTTAATAAAATATTTACAACAAAGCTCGATTATGACATTAGATTTAGTGTTTCAGTTGATAAAATAAGGTATGAATTTGAGATTGATGAAGTTGACTTAACAAATAATATAAAAATTGATTTTGATAACAACATTCAAGCACAATTAAATATTGCAGACCAAGTATATGAAGGAAATAGTAATTTGTATTTGTACAGAGGAGATAGCGAATTAACGATTGAAGATAGCTACGGGAACAAGTTAACTGTTCGTGATGATAATGGTGAAGTTAAAGGATATTTAGTATTTGAAAATGAGAACGAGAAATATATTTCAGAAATTACCTCACTATCTAAGCCAACAGTAAAACTACCAAATATTGAAGGAACATTTGATGTTTACTTTGTTCTAAGTGATGTAGAGGATGATTATTAAATAGTTAATGCTGACACTCATACAAAAAAGTGATAGTGAATTGATAAGAGTTAAAAGAACTTTCTATATTATTAATTGAACACTCATATTCAATTCGAAAAATAATAAAGGTACTGATGGATCAATTCTATCAGTACCTTTTTAATAGAAACTTAGAATGGAGACACTATGTGAGTTTTGTGTGAGAAAGTATCTAGTTGGTTGAACTAACTGCTAGTGGAAGATGAAGCAATAGTTCTGCTAATGAAAGTTTAGCTTATGATTAGGGGGAATAATAATTGAAGCATTTGAAAATATTATTCTGGTTAAGCCTTGCAACACTATTGTTTCTTGGAGGATATCTTATTGGGTCAATGACATCAGAGAAGGCTTCAAGAGAAATCCAAGTGATCTATGCAGATCTTGAACATGAAGGGCGATTTAATATTGAAAAAGTAATAACGGATGTTGATGATCAGAGCGTAGTTGATCATTTTATGATGATTTTTATGCATAAGAAGGAAACTACAAACATAAAAAAATTAGCTAGAAAGCCAGATGTATATATTTCGATTATGAGTCCTAAACGATTTGTTGGGTTGGTTAATTCGAGTGTATGGTTTACGAGCGAAGGGGCGATTATTGCACACCGAGAAGAAGAGAGCTCACAAAATAAGACGTATTATCAAATAGATGAAGCTGATGCTGCTTACATAAAAGAACAAATTGAATATATAGATTAGAAAAAAGGAAAATTCCATACCTAATTCATCAACTAATAGAGTAGAAGGAAGGTATGGAATAGCCTTATAAATAGGAGATTAATTTATCTAATCTCAAGATTTAATTGTCAAATAGAAGGAAGATAAATTATAGCCTATTTTATTTCATATGTATTGAGAAACAATAATATCTTGGTCGTATGGCGTGATGCCTTGCTCTAGTGAGAAAATAACATCCGCTTCTTCTATATTATCACACCTTTGACCTCTTGCAAGCATATGGAGGTGAAATAAATCATAAAGCTTTGGTTTTTCAAGGTTGGCGAAGGCCTTGCCCATTAGAACCATACCTCTGTTATTCTTCTCAACATTATTATGATAGGATGGATGTGCCTTAAGAGAGATATCAGTCCAAATATATTTCATTTCATGTAGGTCTAATATCATCGGAATACAAATCATCGTTTCAGATGTAATATCAATCTTGTTTTCTACTGTTTTTGGTTCATAAATTTCACCGGAATTCGGATGTTGTCGATTCATCCAGCCCATGAAACATTCTTGCATTTCTGTGAAAGGTAGTTCGGTATAGTTGTTAATTGAAATGATGATGTATCGACCACCGTATTTTTTGACAGATTCAATATCAATATCGATGAACTCACTAGCACCATCAGGAGCAGCGGTAATATCGCCACTATGTGCTGCGTTATATTTTTTTGATCTTAAGTTTGTATATGAAATATGTTCTAAGTAATTCCAATCCTCATCATACATTACTGCAGATAAGTCAACGTCAACTCTAACTGCCTTTGGCTGTTTCCAATATACAAATGTTCTGAGTGTATTTGTAACTTCTTGAAGATTGATTTTTGAACCTCTAACAATTGAGTGTAAAGCTTTACTGGCAGAGCGCTGTGAAAATGGAACAACGTAATTTTTTAAAGATTCATCAATGTAAACTTTACCCAAATAATCTTTTTCTTTATAGATGTTTATGAGTGCTGTTTCACATATGTCAATGATATTTTTACAGATACGTTCATCTATTTCTGGAAGCGTGTTGTCTATCCCAAATACTTTCGCAACATTTCCTTTTGGAAAAAAGGTTCGTAACTCATGTTGCATGTTACGATTTTTAAAATGTGTGATGACTTGTAATAACACAGTGGATGATACGGACTGAGCTACATCTTTGAACGTATTGACGACAACATTTGGCTTTGAATGAATCCTAATTAAATGATCGAGTTTACGTGCAAATTCACCAGGTCGCTGTTTGAGAAGCTCCAGTGCTGTTGCGTAATCCTCCGTTTTAATTGCTTGAGAAACTTTACTATTGAACGTTTCAATCTTCTCATTGTTTCTTAACTTTCGAAAGGCAATTTGAGCTTTCCCATAGGCTTCTTTATACTCTGAAGGATGAAGTCTTTCTCCTAATCGAATCCACCGATTTTTATATTTCACCATGTCCTCTTCGATGTTGTCACAATTGTTTAGTAACGATAACAGTAGTCGTCTTTCTTTTCTTCTGAAGCTTTTAAACTTTGTAGCTTGCGCTAAACTAATGTCACCATCAGAGAGGGCTACTGCTAACCGAAGTACGTCTGTAGCGGTGTTGAATAATTTGAATAACGTACCCTTCGGTAGATTGTTATCGATAAGTAGCTTAGCTAATAGCGCAATATTTTCTTTTAATGGTATTTCATCTGGAACAATTTCAGTTAGTTTTTCAGGGTAATTCTCAATGAACCAAGTAATATCTCTTTTATCAATCTCTGAAAGTGAAGTTTTAGAAGCTAATAAATTACGAATGATATTGTCTATAGCTGTTTTACTACCCAGTTTGATAACCTTTAAGTCTGTTAAATCAATTAATGGAGATCGATCTTCTTTTTCATATTTAGGAAACAAATGACCCGATGATAAATAATGTATTAAAGCGTTAAAATATAATAGTGATTCATCTTCATTCATTACTTGCTCTGGGAAGTTCGGATACATTGGTGCATATGTTTTATTTGAGCCAATCATTTCTTTTAATAAACGTACCAATGAACTGTAGAAATCATCTAGTTCTTTCACTGAAAATGTTGATAGAATATCAATTATTTCCTTTGATAACGTATAGCCGATATTTTCAATATTTTTGAGAATGGTTACGATATATTGTGTTTGTAGAATAGATTCGTTTGATTTAGAAACGATCAGTTGCTGTTTTCTTCGTAACAGAATTTCTGCTGCTTTTTCCATAGTATCACCTCAAATGATAGAAGTTCGTTATGATTGTATGTTTGTTATTCCAATAAAAAGTTAATATCGGTTATTTCATATTAGCAATCTGTTTATTCATTATATTTGTTACGTTAATTCATATTTCTTTAATTTATATTGCAATGTTTGGCGTGGAACTTCTAGTATTTCAGCCGCTTGTTTAACATTGCCATTCGTTGTTTTTAAAGCGTTACTAATCATTTCACGTTCGGTTCGTTCTAGTGTTGCTTTCAACGGTTGAATATCAGACGTATATGTTGACTCTGCATCGTCTAGTTGAAGGTAGATTGGTAGATGATTGAGTTGTAAAGTGTTATCTTCAGCCATATTCATTGCATATTCAATCGTATGCTCAAGTTCACGAACATTTCCTGGCCAATGGTGTTGTCTCAACTTAGTATGGACAGTTTGCTCGATATGTTGAACATGTTTATCAAATTTATGGTTATACTTTCTAACAAAATGACGCGTTAATAAAAGAATGTCATCTTTGCGTAAACGTAGCGGTGGAATTTCCATCAAGAAAACATTTAATCGGTAGTAAAGATCGGAACGGATCACGTTTTGTTCCATGCAAATGCTAGGATGTTGATTTAATGCTGTCATGATACGGACATCAACAGTATAGTTTTTCGTATCTCCAACCCGACGAATAACACCATCTTCTAATACACGAAGTAACTTTGCTTGTAACTCGAGCGGCATTGAATTGATTTCATCGAGAAATAGTGTTCCACCATTCGCTAATTCAAATAAACCAGGTCGATCAACTGCCCCAGTAAAGCTTCCTTTCTTCGTACCAAATAGAATACTTTCAAGTAAAGTTGCTGGTAGTGCTGCACAATTTTGCGCGATGAAAGGTTGATTTTTTCGTGTTGATGCATTGTGCATCGATTGAACGAGCAGTTCTTTTCCAGTTCCTGTTTCACCGAATACCATGACAGGGGAATTAGTGATGGCTGCTTTTTCTGCGTGCTTTTTAACTCGTGTGAATGTATCACAAGCTGTCACGATATCTGTAAAATGATAGTGTGCTGAATAAATATCTGATGATGGGGCCTTCTTACGCTCAACTTTGGATTGCAAGTCTAATAGTTTTTGTGAGAGTTGCTTCACTGTCGATAGATCTTTTGCAATTTCGACTGCACCAACAATTTCTGTTCCAACCTTAATCGGCAATGTTGTATTCACGGTATCGACGATTTCCCCGCGAATATTCTTGTACGTTTGAGGTTGTTGATAGATTGGTTGTCCAGAGGAGATGACTTGCAAAAGTGTGCTCGTTTCTTTATTTAAGGAAGGAAATACATCTAATATATGCTTTCCTAATACTTCTTCAATTGTAACGCCATCGTGTTTTGCGCTTACTTCGTTATAATAAATAGTAATTCCATCTGAATTTACAGCATGGATTGCTTCATCAATACTGCTTAATATTGCTTCAAGCATCTGTTTCGTATCAAATGATTCTGCAAACATCGTTTTCCTCCACTTCGTAAAAAAGAAAAGTCTTCTTTCTATTTTATAACAATTTATTGAACATTTTTTAGTTTTTTGAAAAAAACTAAAGTGACTGTCAAGAATGTGAACTCTTAAACAGTGCTTGCATCAAGGCAATGAATTCGATAAAATGGAGATAACTTGAAATGAAAGGGTGTTTTTGAGTCGATGAAGTTCTAATCCTATTTTTTAGAAAACATTCGTATATGAACGAATAATTTTCTGGATAGGATTAGTGCGCCCTTTTATTAAACAAAAAGAATGTACGGTTATGATAGAGTGTTTTGTTCTATCTCTTTTTGTTAACCCTTTTGAATTTTTCGGAAGGGTATGTGGTGACCTCCTATCTGGAAATAGATAGGAGGATTTTTTTATGAGTATTATAGAAGTGAACCATATAGAAATGATGATCGGAGCTTGTTTATTATTTAAAGTCGATCAGCTTAGAATCGAGAAACAAGATCGAATCGGAATCGTTGGTAGGAATGGAGTTGGTAAATCAACTTTACTTTCAATTTTGACAAAACAATTAGTACCAGATGCAGGCACAGTTGAAACGAATGTGGAAATTGAACTGATTCCACAGTTTAAAGCTCAACACTTACAGAAAAGTGGTGGGGAGATAACTGAGATGTACATCAAGAAAGCATTAGCAAAAACACCAGCGTTGCTAATGGCTGATGAACCGACGATGAACTTAGATGTTGAAAAAATAGCACACCTGGAACGTGAGTTATTACAGTTCAACGGTGCATTTGTAGTTGTCTCACATGACAGGACGTTCTTAAATCATGTTTGTACGAAAATATGGGAAATTGACAATCAAACAGTTAGGGAATTCAAAGGTAACTATAATGTGTATTTGAAACAAAAAGAGCTAGAGAAACGTCATCATGAAGCACAGTATAAGGGTTATGTAAAAAAGAAAAAAGCGTTGAAACAGGCAATAGAAGGAAAAGAACGAAAGGCACAAAAGATGACTCGTGCTCCATCACGAATGTCGTCAAATGAGTCAAAACTTCATAAAGTAAAGAAAGGGAAAGCCCAAAAAGGTGTACACCAATCAAAGCGTGCACTTGAAACGAGAATGAATCAGCTACAACAATTTGATAAACCTAAAGTGTTACCACAAGTGAAAATTAGTATACCAAACGCAACTGTTATACAAAATCAAACGGTCATTCGAGCGGATAAACTAGAAGCAAAAGTAAGGAACAACCTGTTATGGAAGAACGTTTCATTCGAGGTTCGATCAGGAGATAAGGTAGCGTTAATTGGCTTAAACGGTACAGGCAAAACGACTTTGTTACGACACATTATTGAATGCCATACAGGTGTCCAGATTAGTTCTGCCGTTAAGATAGGCTATTTTAGTCAAAATCTTGATATTCTTGATTTGAATCAAACGATGTTAGAGAACGTAAAGGAAACCTCAATCCATGATGAAACACTGATCCGTACTGTCCTCGCTCGGCTTTTATTTAAAAATGAAGATGTGTATAAAAAAGTAAGTGTTCTAAGTGGGGGAGAGCGGGTCAAAGTTGCATTTGCAAAAGTATTCTTGAGCGATATGAATGTGCTTATTATGGATGAACCAACAAACTTCCTAGACATACCATCTATTGAAGCGTTTGAGCAATTGCTCTTATCTTATGAAGGTACAGTCTTGTTTGTTTCACATGATCGGAGCTTCGTTCAGTCAACGGCAACGAAAATTATAGAATTATTTAATTCAACCGTAGTGTCATTTGATGGTAACTATGATGAATATGAGCAGAGAAAAAACAAAGCAAAGGTAAAACGAAATGACGTTGAAGAAGAACTTATGCTCATTGAAACGAAGTTATCGGCTGTTATTAGTAAACTAAGTGAACCAGTGTCTATTGAGCAAAAAAAACAACTTGAAGAACAATTTCAACAATTAATAGAAAAACGTCGTGTTTTAAAAGAAAACTAAGTTAGAAGTGAACCTGTTAGATGCGTTTAGGAAACTAAATGTATTTGGCAGGTTTTTTATAGTAAATACAGTTGTTTTGTTTTATAAGGGATATGCAATAGGTAGGAGAAGTGTAGGATGTTGGATGAAAACGACCGTTCAGTTTGTTGTCATGAAAGGAAAGTCGAGTGAAGCTCTTTCCTTTTTTGGTGGGGGTTATTTTTCAAAATAGTTTTTTAGACTTTGAAATGCCTGTTCAATTTCTGGTAATCTCTCTTTTACTGAATCTACATAATGGGGGTTATAAATGTTCGTATTTCCTTGTAATGAGTTCAATAGAGCTTGTACCCGTTTTACAACTTCGAATTCATCTTTTTCAGGCAATTTAGTACCTCCTCATAACATTAGATAATAATAATACTATCTCGTTCGTTATGAAATAGCAAATACAAAACCAAACGCTCAAATACATGAGGTTTGGTTTTGTATTATAAAAAAAGTATGGAAAAACTATTTTGTTAGTTCATTTTCTTGAGGTTGATGATGTGAGAGTGTTGATTTCTCTCTCAGTAAAACGACGATTAAAATGAACAAAGCGAGTGTAACAATAAAGGAAAGAATAACTTGTTGTGTTAGCCCGAGCATGATGAAGCCGATTAGTGATATGAAACCAACTAGTAGTGAGTATGGAAGTTGAGTCATGACGTGATCGATATGGTGTACACCTGCACCAGTTGAAGATAATACGGTTGTATCTGAAATTGGAGAGCTATGGTCCCCTTGTACAGAACCAGCAAGTACAGCTGCGATTAATGGAAGGAAATAAGTTGGATCAGTTTGTAAAGCAATTTCTGCACCAATTGGAATCATAATGCCAAAAGTTCCCCATGAAGTACCAGTTGAAAATGCGATAAAGGCAGCAGCAAGAAACATAATAGCAGGTAACCACACGACTGAGAGGTGACTATCTATTAATTGAGCTAAATATGTGCCAGTGCCTAAAGCACCGATAATTTCTACCGTACTCCAAGCGAATAACAAGATGATAATTGGTGACAGCATTGACTTCAGCCCAGCTATAATGCTTTTACCGATTAGGTTGAATTGAACTCGTTTGCTTAAAAGAATGAGCATTGACACGAGCCAACCTGCTAAACCACCGTAAAATAATGAAGCTGCTACATCTGTATTTTCAAACATCGTTAACAATGTGACTTGTTCCCCTGATGCAGAGGCACCTGTCCATAACATGGCAGCAATTGTCGTCACAATTAAAGTAAGAATCGGAATGAACAAATCTCTAAGCTTACCATCTTCTCTCTCAGGTAAGGATTCTTCTTCACCAGGAACCTGTCCTTTTGAAAGATCAACTAAGATACCGTCTTGCATAGCACGTTGTTCATCATGTTTCATTTGACCTAAGTTAATGTTATAGTAGGCAGCAGCAATTGTCATTAAAATAGCAAAAATAGCGTAAAAGTTCATTGGGATAGATAATGAGAACGCTTCTAAAGCACTGAATTGAAAAACGTCATTTTCAGATGTAATGCCGCCTATAAGTGAAATGATGTAAGCACCCCAACTTGAAATCGGCATGATGACACATATTGGTGCTGCGGTAGAATCGATAAGATACGCTAATTTAGAACGAGAAACACGATAGCGATCAGTAATCGGTTTACTGACTTTACCAGTGACGAGACTATTGAAGTAATCATCGAAAAAAATCATGATTCCTAAAATAATTGCAAATAGCTGTGCACCAAACTTTGATTTAATTCGTTTTTGTCCCCATTCACCGAATGCTCTCGTTCCACCTGCAATGGAGATGGCTGCTGTAATCATCCCAAGTAAAAACAAAAAGAGTAGAATATAGACATACCACGTATTAATGCCACCATCAGCATAAAATAATCCAATTGCAATATTGAAAATTTGTTTAACACTTGCGATCGGATTCCACTGGTTAAGCATGAGAGCTCCGACGAGTATACCCGTACCGAGTGAAAGGAGTAACCTTTTCGTAATAATGATCATGCTGATCGTGAGCAAAGGTGGTAACAATGATAAAAATGAATTCTCCATATAATCCCCCTTTAATTGTTGAATGGCGTTCATCGCTTACATGCAAAATCGGTTAAACACAGCTATTAAATTAGTAGTCACGCATCACTCCTTATTAAAATACAGAAAATTTATAATATTTTACCATTTTACCTATAGTTAAGAATATTGGCTAAAAGCAATAAATACATCAATATTTTTTGTACAAAATGGCAAAGCTTATCTAAGTTTTTAAGAAGTCAGATGTTCTTCGTACAAATGTATAAAAATGAGAAATGTTTTTCTGCGAAGCGTACGATAGCCTTCTTCTTTTTGAAAAAATATACTATTATTATAAGTTAGGAGTAGCGACTAATTTTATGATGTAGAGAGGAGAAGTGCATGATTATTCAGCAAACAAGTAACAAAATTGATGATGATCGATTTAATGAGCGAATTGTTAGTTATCTAGTTGAAGTAACAGATGAGACCATTCAGAGTTTGCTAACATTACAGAAGCAAACAAATGCTTCAAAGCTCATTTGTTTTACGATGCCTCATTGTGTTAATCAGCTTCAACATGCTGGTTTCAGTAGGGAAGGCAGAATTAGCGGTTTTTTCAAAGGGCAAGATGGGATCATGATGACGAAATATTTTCATTCTGAACGGGAAGAATCTAATTTTCACAAAGTAAATGAAGATGTGATGGAAATTGTTCAACGTGACCAAAAACAATATGTATCAACTGACATTATGGACAATACTATTTTAGTAGAAGCAACGGAAGAAGATGCAATTGAGTTAGCAAGGTTATATGAAAAAGTGTTCAAATTCTATCCGACAAATGTACATGACCCTAAATATTTACGGGAACAGATCGGTAGTGATTATGTGTTTGTCGTCATGAAAGAAAACGGGAAGATTATCTCCGCAGCATCTGCTTATATTCAGCCAGAATACAATTGTGCAGAAATAACAGATTGTGTGACAGACCCAGATTATCGTGGCAATAGTTTGCTATCCCCAATTGTTATTAAACTAGAGGAAATTCTAAAGGAAAAACAGATTCAATGTGCTTATTCATTAACGAGGGCCCAGTCAGTAGGCATGAACTTGACTGTGAAGAGGCTAGGTTATACGTATGAAGGTAGGTTGAAAAATAACTGCAAAATTTTTACTGGATTTGAAGATATGAATATATGGACGAAGCAAATCGATGTAGAATGATTTCAATTGAAAGGTATTCTTATTAATCTTTTAATAAGAATACCTTTCCACCTGTGAAATTCAATCGTCTGTATTTCGGTACCATTCTCACAAACGAACAAGTTAATTGGAATGAGGTATAGAGCATGAACATTGAACAACAACTATATCAAACTGCTATAGAGCTTATTAAAATGAGGTACCCTAGAGGATGGGGTGGTGCAGCAGCAATGTGTTTAGAAGACGGACAAATTGTAACGAGTGTGGCACCTGAAGTGATAAATGATCAAACAAATCTTTGTATCGAAACAGGTTCAATATTAGAGGCGCATAAGTTAAATAAGAAAGTCACACATGCCATATGTGTCGTTCGTGATGATGAAAGCACTGAATTTAAGATTTTGTCTCCATGTGGTATATGCCAAGAAAGACTGTTCTATTGGGGAAGAGAAGTCCAAGTAGCAGTATCAACCGCAGATAATCGTAGACCAGTATCTTTTAAATCATTAGGGGAGTTACAGCCTTTTCATTGGTCTCTCGCATATAAGGATGAAGATCTTTTTAACTAATATTAAGTGAGAACAGAACAAAATGTGCAACTATTGAATTACCAATTTAAGAACGCCATCTAATCAAGCATTTTTCTGCGACTTTCGTAGGAGAATGCTTTTTTTCGACTGAAAAAAGAGACCATTATTATCCTACTTCTCTAATAAAGTGAAACTTCTATCAGTGAAGGTTTTTCTTCAATAGTTAGTTGAACCAATCAGTTAATTACTGACACTTGCTCTCCTACTTAAACTTCGTTGATTCTCTTATGTTTTAAAGTGGGGGTCTTGGCGTCAGTTGAAACGTGATAATTTCTCATTATAAATCGTGTTCAAAAAGGACGGAGTAGAACAAGGCGGCGAAGGTCCCAGTACTGGAGTGTACGTTTTAGGGTACATGAGGAGCGGAAAAGCAAGCCAACACAGTTGTTCGACAGTTATTTATTCCAGACTTTTTAAACATCCTCTTATACAAGATGTATAAGAATTCTCACATATTTTTTAGTCTTGTGGCGAATAGAAAGAAGTCTCAACTTTGCATATGATAAAAGTATAGGAGTTTGAAATATTCTAAATGTTCGGATATGAAAGGGCAAGAATAGCATGTTCTCTTCATATGACATCAGGAGGTGTTTTAATGCAGCATTCACATTTAATTAAGCCTGTACTTGACCGTGTCTATCCAGTAGCTTCGTATGGAAAAGGCATCTATCTATACGATAAAGATGGAAAGGCATATATTGATGGTTCTTCAGGTGCAGTGACAGCAAGTATCGGCCATGCAGTACCTGAGTTGATAAATGCCATTACTGAACAGGCGAAATTAGTTTCATTTGTGTATCGTTCACAGTTCACGACAGATGCCGCGGAAAAATTAGCAGAAAGATTAAGTGACTTAGCCCCTGGTAATGAGAAATATTGGTCTTTTTTCGTTAATAGCGGATCTGAGGCGACAGAAACAGCGTTGAAGATTGCGTTGCAACATTGGCAGGAGAAAGGGTTGCATCGAAAGCAAAAGATCCTTTCTCGCTGGGTAAGTTACCATGGGATAACAATTGGAGCATTGTCAATGTCAGGCCACTCTGAGAGACGTGATCGCTTTGTACCATTGTTACAAGACTACCCCAATGTATCTGCCCCAAATTGTTATCGTTGTCCATTCCATCAAAAATTCCCAGAATGCGGATTAATGTGTGCAACAGAATTGGACCGAGTTATTCGAAAAGTTGGAGCTGACCATATCGCTGCATTTATTGCTGAACCAATCATAGGAGCAGCAGGTGCTGTTATCGTTCCCCCACCTGGCTACTATGAACGTGTTCGAGAAATATGCAATTATCACAATATATTATTTATTGCTGATGAGGTTATGACAGGTATAGGAAGAACTGGAAAGATGTTTGGGATGGAACATTGGAATGCTGAAGCGGATATTATCACACTTGGAAAAGGCATGAGTGCTGGTTATACACCAATTGCAGCAACACTAGCTAAAGATCACGTGCTTGAGCCGATCTTAAACGGTTCTAAAGTTGTCATGAGTGGTCATACGTATAGTGCAAACCCACAGTCTGCAGCAGTTTCACTTGCTGTGCTTGATTATATCGAGAAGCATGATCTCGTTGCTGCATCTGCAGATAATGGAGAGTATTTATTACATCAATTACAACCGTTGTTAGAACGGTATGAATTGATTGGAAATATAAGAGGAAAAGGTCTAATGGTTGGGGTTGAATTTGTAGCAAATGCATTCACGAAAATTCCATTTGATAAAGCACTGAATGTTAGAGATATGATCGTTCAACGTGCACAACATTATGGGTTACTAATCTATCCATCAGGAGCTGGAATTGATGGGAATGCAGGCGATGCAGTCATTATTGCTCCCCCATTAACGATTAAAAAAGAAGAAATCGATCAGTTAGTCGAAATTTTTGAGCGTGCTGTATACGATATTCAAGATGAACTCGTACAGCAAGGAATCCTCAATACAGTAAGTTAATGGAGGTGGTTAGGTGTCGTCATCAGTAGAAAAGAAGAAAATGAATAAAGTAAGCACATTAAATGAAGCGATGCTGCATATTGATGATCGTTGTACGCTTATGTTTGGTGGATTTGGAGGTGTGGGAAACCCACCTCTTCTAATTAAAGGGATTATGGAAAAAGGTGTGAGCGAGTTAACGTTAATTGGAAATGACTCTGCGTTTCCTGAGATCGGAATTGGCAGAGTTGTTAGCCAAGGAAGAGTGAAGAAACTAATTGCCTCACATATCGGCTCAAATCCTATTGCTGGTAAGTTAATGACAGAAGGTAAGCTTGAAGTGGAATTTTCTCCACAAGGAATTCTTGCTGAGAGAATCCGTGCTGGAGGCATGGGGCTTGGTGGCATTTTATCTGACGTCGGTGTTGGAACGATGATAGAGCAAGGTAAGCAGAAGATCCACGTAGACGGTAAAGATTACTTACTTGAAACTCCGTTAATTGCAGATGTGTCGATTATTTATGCCAAAAAAGGCGATCCATTTGGCAATCTCATTTATGACAAAAGTGAACGTAATACGAACCCTCTTGTTGCAATGGCTGGTAACTTCACAATTGCAGAAGTTGAAGAAATTGTCCCAGTTGGTGAACTTGATCCGGAAGCGATCATAACACCAGGAATACATGTAGATATGGTTATCCAAAGTGAAGGAGTGGACTGGACATGGGCATGGGAGTAGACGTTCGAAACCGACTTGCACGTCGGGCTGCCAAGGAAATTGAACAAGGTATGGTCGTTAATCTAGGTATCGGTATCCCTTCACTCGTTTCAAACTTTTTACCAGATGAGATGGAAGTGATGTTTCATGCGGAAAATGGCATTCTTGGTATGGGAGAAGCGCCAAAACAAGGTAAGGAAGATCCGGCACTCTGTAATGCAGCAGGTTGGCCCGTTACGATCGTTAAAGGTGCTTCGTACTTTGATAGCAGTGAAGCATTTGGCATGATTCGTAGAGGTCATCTTGACATTACGATTCTAGGTGCACTTGAAGTTAGTGAAACGGGTGATTTGGCGAATTGGATCGTTCCAGGTAAACGTGTGCCTGGTATTGGTGGAGCAATGGAACTCGCTCAAAAAGCTAAGAAAGTGATTGTACTTATGAGTCATGTGAATAAATACGGACAACCCAAAATTTTAAAACAATGTCAATTACCACTTACATCTGCACGTTGTGTCGATCTGATCATTACCGACATGGCAGTCATGAAAGTAACGGAGAAAGGCTTAATTGTAACGGAAATTATGGATCCATATACACGTGAAGATGTCTTGAACAATACAGAGGCAAGTATTACCTTTGCAGAAGAAGTGAAGACATTAGCATAAGGAATAAGCTAAAGGGGGAGTGAAGTGATGCAAGCAGTAAAATCAAAGATTAAGCAATGGTTAGATGAGAATAAGCAAGAGGGGATAGACTTACTACAATCCTTTGTTCAGGCAGACAGCATCCAAGGCAATGAACAACATGTACAACAGCTCGTCAAACAGAAGCTCGATGAGTTAGGTTTACAAGTAGACATGTGGACACCTGATGGAGACGTTTTGAAGCAGCATCCTTATTTTGCATCCCCACGTACAGACTTTACTGGAAGTCCAAACGTTGTTGGTGTGTTAAAAGGCACGGGTGGTGGACGCTCGATCGTATTGAACGGACATATTGATGTTGTTCCAGCTGGAGATCGTGACCAATGGGAGTATGATCCATATAGTGGTGAGATTGTTGATGGAAAGATGTATGGGCGTGGTACGACAGATATGAAAGGTGGAAACGTTTCCTTACTGTTAGCAATTGAGGCGATACAATCACTAGATTTAACGTTAAAGGGAGATGTGCTGTTTCATAGTGTGATAGAAGAAGAGAGTGGCGGATTAGGAACATTAGCAGCTGTATTACGAGGTTATACAGCTGATGCAGCCATTATCCCTGAACCTACCAATATGAAAATCTTTCCTAAACAACAAGGTTCAATGTGGTTTCGTATTCATGTAAAGGGACGTTCTGCTCATGGAGGGACTCGCTACGAAGGTGTAAGTGCAATTGAGAAGGCATTCATTGTAACTGAACATATTCGAAAGTTAGAAGAAGCGAGAAATGAACGGATTACTGACCCACTTTATGATAACATTCCGATTCCAATTCCGATAAATATCGGGCGTATTGAAGGAGGGGAATGGCCTTCGTCAGTCGCTGACATTGTCGTTATTGAAGGGCGAATGGGTGTCTCTCCAGAGGAGACAATCGAAGAGGCTCAAGCAGAAATGAAGACGTGGCTCAATCAGTTATCAGAAGTAGATGAATGGTTTGAATCAGTACCTGTAAAGCTTGAATGGTATGGTGCAAGATGGCTACCAGGATCAATTGATGCGAATCATGAGCTAATGGAAATCTTAACAGATGCTTACGAACAAGTAAGACATGAACAGCCAGTGATCGAAGCGTCACCTTGGGGAACAGATGGAGGTTTGTTAACGAATGTAGGTGATACACCTTCAATTGTATTTGGCCCGGGTGTTACAGAAATGGCGCATTTTCCAAATGAATTTATTGAGCTAGATAAAGTATTTGAAGCAGCAGAGATCATTGCACTTGCAATATTAGACTGGTGCGGTGTTGCGCAAGATCAAAGCAAATAATCTGGAGGGGTTTCAATGGAAACGACAGCAAAAACAATTAATTTAAAAACGGCAATTCCTGGACCAAAATCAGAAGAATTATTAAAAAGACGTCACGAACATGTACCGCGTGGACCATTTAATACGATGCCTGTATTCGCTGAAAAAGGTGAAGGTGCGGTTTTAACAGATATTGATGGCAATACATTTTTAGATTTTGCAGGTGCAATCGGTACGTTAAATGTCGGACATTGTCCACCGACTGTTGTAGAAGCCTTAAAGGAACAAGTTGATAAATACATTCATCCTTGTTTTCATGTCATGATGTATGAATCATATCTTCAATTGGCAGAGAAATTGAACGAAATTACACCTGGAAACCACCATAAAAAAACATTCTTCTTAAATAGTGGTGCTGAAGCGGTTGAGAATGCGATTAAGATTGCAAGAAGATATACAAAACGAAGAGGAATTATTTCATTTGAGCGTGGTTTCCATGGTAGAACATATATGGCGATGTCATTAACGAGTAAGGTGAAGCCTTACAAAAATGGCTTTGGACCGTTTGCTCCAGACACGTATAAGATGCCATATCCTTATTATTATCGTGCCCAAAAAGGAATGACAACGAAAGAAGTAGATGATATGATTTTAGCCGAATTCCAAGACTTCTTCTTACGTGAAGTGCCAGCAGAAGATATTGCAGCGGTCATCATGGAACCTGTACAAGGTGAAGGTGGTTTTGTTGCGCCATCGAAACATTTCGTACAAGGTGTGAAGCAAATTTGCGAAGAAAATGGTATTTTATTCATTGCTGACGAAGTTCAAACTGGGTTTGGTCGAACAGGAAAAATGTTTGGCATGGATCACTATGATGTTGTGCCTGATTTAATGACGATGTCAAAATCAATTGCAGCAGGATTGCCAATTAGTGCAGTGACAGGAAGAGCGCAGGTTATGGATGCACCTGATGTAGGTGAAATCGGTGGAACTTACGGTGGAAGTCCATTAGGTTGCGTGGCAGCTTTAGAAGTCATTAACCTAATGGAAAAAGACGAATTACCGTCTAGAGCGTTTCATATCGGTGAAGCAATTTCGAAGCGATTCAAAGCACTTCAATCAAAAGTGGAACAAATCGGTGAAGTACGCACACTCGGTGCGATGACAGCGATTGAGTTTGTTAAAGATCGTGAGACGAAAGAACCAAATAAAGAATTAACTAGTCAAATCGTGCAAGCTTGCCATAAACGTGGAGTTGTGTTGATGGGTGCTGGTTTATACGGAAATGTCGTTCGAATACTTAGTCCGCTTGTAATAACAGTTGAACAATTAAATGAAGGTTTAGATGTATTAGAAGAAGTGGTATTAGAATTAACGAGTAAGTAAAGGGAGGTACACCATGAAGAAGTTATTAATTAACGGTGAATGGATCGAAACAAAGGATTATCAAGCTTTATATTCACCTTTTTCTCAAGAGAAAATTGCAGACATACCGAAAGCTGACGAAAAAGATGTAAACGCTGCAATTTCGGCTGCATATGAAGCGAGAGGGAAAATGGCAAAAGTACCTGCTCATGAACGGGCTACTATTTTAGAAAAGCTTGTTGATTTAATTAGCGAAAATAAAGAAGAATGTGCGAGGTTGATTGCATTAGAATCGGCAAAACCATTAAAAACAGCAAGAGGTGAAGTGGCTCGTACGATTATGACCTATAAATTTGCTGCAGAAGAAGCTCGTAGAATTAATGGTGAAACGATTCCTATGGATGCTGCACCAGGTGGAGAAGATCGAATTGCGTACACGATGAAACAACCTGTAGGTGTCGTTGCAGCCATTACACCTTTCAACTTTCCGATGAATCTTGTTGCACATAAAGTGGGCCCAGCAATTGCTGCAGGTAATACAGTCGTTTTAAAGCCAGCTTCACAGACACCACTTAGTGCATATTTCATTGCTGAACTACTGCAAAAGGCTGGTTTGCCGAATGGTGCGTTAAATGTTGTGACTGGGAGTGGTCGAACAGTTGGCGAGCAACTTGTAACAGATGAGCGTGTTAAAAAAGTCACTTTTACAGGAAGTCCAGAAGTAGGGATCGGCATTCGAAATAAATCAGGTTTAAAGAAAGTAACACTGGAGCTTGGTTCGAATTCAGCATTAATTGTTGATGAAGGTGTTGATATTGATGCGATGATCGATCGAGCAGTTATGGGCGCGTTTGCAAATGCAGGTCAAGTTTGTATTTCAATCCAGCGTACTTATATTCATGAATCAATTTTCGATGAATTCGTTGAGAAATTTGTTGCTAAAGTACAACAGTTAAAGCTCGGTGATCCGTTACATGAAGATACAGATCTATCTGCACTTATCGCTCCAGATGAGGCTGATCGTGTGCTTGAATGGATTAACGAAGCAGTTGAACAAGGTGCAACACTTGCTACAGGCGGTGAAAAAGAAGGGAACATGTTACAACCTACGGTACTATTACAAGCTGGTGAAGATTTAAAAGTATCATGTCAAGAGATATTTGGTCCAGTCGTTATTCTGAATAAAGTCGCATCAATTGATGAAGCTATTAAACGAACAAATGACTCGGAATATGGACTACAGGCTGGCATCTTTACAAATGATCTGTCAAAGGCATTGGAAGCAGCAGAAGTGCTTGAAGTTGGTGGTGTAATGATTAACGATATCCCAACATATCGCGTTGATCATATGCCTTACGGTGGCGTCAAGAACAGTGGAACTGGTCGAGAGGGTATTAAATACGCAATTGAAGATATGACAGAATTGAAGTTAGTTGTTATTAAAAAGTAATTGGGAAAATCCTTGTACATGAAGTGTGTACAAGGATTTTTCAATATTTGTGAATGACGAGACATTATTGCTCTTGTTGCTGTTGTTGCCGTTCAAAACTTAAATAACGTGTTCCTTGAAATTTGAGTGTACCGAAGTCACCTTCAACTAATTGGCCAAAATCATTACCTTTCACCATTAATTCCATTCGATCTCCGCTTTCAACTTCAAAGGTTACAAAATAGGTTGTGTTTGAATGATTATCATTTCTTCTTATCTGATTGCGCTTTGTCACAACCTTTGCTAATACGTGAAGCACAGGTTGTTGATTGTTGTTATTCCATTCTTTAATACTTTTAATCACTGTAAATAGAATTAAACCAAAAACAATTAAGAAAAATATCGGAAAGATAGCTGAAATAATTGAAAACACATCGAAACCAAATCCTGAATTAAATCCCATGACAAGTCCTCCTCTTCTACTATTATAACGGTAAATATAATTGAAAAGTTTCGGTTTTTTAAGTAAGAATTTGCTCATAATATGTATGCTTGTGATAATTTTCCATGTTTTGGCTGATGCCATTAGAAGTAAGTGAAAGTTTTAGAATAATAGTTGGAAAATTCCTTCAATTATTTAAGGTCAAATAGTATACTGAGAGATGAATGAGTTTTAATTTTCCAATTATGGATTTATAATCCTATTCTATTAATGGGTGGTGTGGAGAATAGGTAATGCGTATAAAAGAGTTAATTGTGTTAGTGACATTTCTATTCATATATCTAAATAGTACAAGTGTAGAGGCTAAATCAAATATATTAAATATACCCCATATTGAACAAATGCCAGAGCTTGCAAGAGGTTGTGAAGTCACCTCCTTGGCAATGCTTTTAAATAGTGCAGGCGTTGAAGTTGACAAAATGGCGTTAGCGCAAGAAGTTAAAAAGGTCTCATTTATAAGTAACGGATATTATGGAAATCCACATCATGGCTTCGTAGGCAATATCTATTCGTATACGCAATTAGGTTATGGTGTGTATCATGAGCCGATTGCGGACTTAGCAGAGAAATACTTGCCAGGACAAATTGATGATCTGACAGGTCAAGATATTTCGAGTATCTATGCTTCAATTGATGCTGGCATACCAGTATGGGTGATTACGAATTCTCGTTTTAAAGCTTTACCTGAAAATCAGTTTGTTTCTTGGAAGACAAAAGAAGGGATTGTTGACATCACATATAGTGAGCATTCGGTTCTTGTAACTGGATATGATGATCAGTATATATACGTTAATGATCCTCTTTACTATAAAGGGAATCGAAAACTAAATCGGTTTCACTTTGAGCAATCTTGGATACAAATGGGTTCACAAGCAATTGCATACCAGTTAAAAGAACCAGTCAAAGTAAAAATAATTGGTCAAGAAATAATGGGAGCATATAAATTAAAAGATACAGTATACATTCCTGTACGAACTGTTGCCCAGACGCTTGGTTCAACGGTTACTTACGATCTGATACAACAAACAGTAGTCTTACAAGACGAAAATACGGTCATTCATCTGCGAATAGACACGAACGAAGTTATAATAAAAAATCAACCGTTCACGATGCCTATTGATGTTAAGAATATAGAAGGAAGCTTCGTTATTCCAATTCAAGCATTAGAATATATGTATGATACTAAGGTACATTGGGAAAATGACGTTGTCTATATTTCAATGAAATCAGAATCATAAAAAGTTTAGCATCTATTTCATTAAATTGTGAGGATTACGATAATTCAAGCGAGTAAATAAAAGCAATTGGGGGAGTGGTGAGTAAGTGCTAAGTGAAAGGTCTCAATCAAATAATCAACAGTTTCGTACCTCAACTCCTGGACAATCTGAACTATTTAGTGAAGGATTCGGTTTACATTGGATTGGGAAGAAAGAGACTCAACAGCTTGTGGATCATTCATCAACTCACTCTCTTAAACGAATCAGTGGAATAGGTATAGATGAAGAACGAACAAATAACTTGTTTATTGAAGGGGATAATCTCAAAGTATTACAGACCTTGCAGGAAACCTATCACGAACAAATTGATTTAATCTACATTGATCCTCCATACAATACGGGTAAGAACTTCATCTATGATGACAATTTTGAAGAAACAATGAAACGCTATTTACAACGTTGTGGGATTACTAATGATAACCAACGATGCAAACATACGCATATGAGTGGAAGAATTCATACAAATTGGTTAAATATGATGTACTCACGCTTACTGCTGGCATACAAGATGTTGGCATCTGATGGGGTTATTGTTATTCACATTGATGAAAAAGAGGAAAGTAATTTAGAGCTATTGTTGTTTGAAATCTTCGGTGAAGAGAATCGAATCGGTAAGTTAATATGGGATAAACGTAATCCGAAAGGGGATGCCTCTAAGGTAGCGTATCAGCACGAGGTAATTTATGTTTTTGCAAAAAAGATAACGAATTATCGAAATAGAGTGGTTCTAAAGAGAACGAAAGAAAATGTTGAACAGGTTTTAAATAAAGCAAAGAGGTTGTACGCACAAATAGGAAAAACGATGATTCCTGAAGACTTAAAGCAGCTCGCAAAAAAATATAATTTGCCAAAAGAATTGTTAGATAAACATAAAAGAATCGTTGATATGAGCATTGTAAATGAGCTATTTCAGCAATGGTTGAATAGACAAGTAGAATTTTCAGAAGGATTGAAGGCATACAAATACATTGATGAGTATGGTAAAGTGTATCGACCTGTTTCAATGGCTTGGCCAAACAAGAAAAAGGCTCCAGATCAATATTTTGTTCCGTTAATCCATCCAATCACAGGAAGGACGTGTGCCATCCCAAAACGTGGCTGGCGCAACCCACCTGAAACAATGAAGCGGTTGTTGGATGAACAACAAATTTTGTTTGGTTGTGATGAGAAGACAATTCCGAATCGAAAGTATTATTTAGAGGAACATATGTTAGAAAATATTCCTTCTATCTTACGTTATGGGGCAAGTGATGATGCCTTCTTCGCTAAAATTGGGTTATCATTCGATAATCCAAAACCTTATCCATTCTCAAAACAACTTATTCAATACTTCACACATAGTGATGCTCTCGTTATGGATTTCTTTGCAGGCTCAGGAACGACAGCACATGCTGTGTATGAAGCGAATAAGGGAGACAACGGCACGAGAAAATACATACTAGTGGAAAGACAAGAGGCGATTAAAGGTCAGAAATATGCTTCGATAGCTTCACTTGCACAAGAGCGAATTAGAAGAAGCATCGAGTTGTTAAATGAATCTGATCAAAATGAAGAACAACAAGATCGAGGCTTTAAAGTATATCAATTAGAGTAAAGAGATTGTTCCTGCATCAAATAGAAATCGAAAAAGCCGAAGTCATCGATCGTACAGGTGTGATGACTTACGGCTTAAATTTGTCATGAACGATGCTTATCATACATGTTGGCTTTTGATATGTGTTGAATAGCTTCATACTCCTCTTCGGTAAGTTCAGTTGCTTGCGTGGCTTGAGCATTTGTTATCACTTGCTTGACACTGCTTGCTCCTGGAATGACAGCTCCTACAGATGAGTGATAGAGCGGATATAATAGTGCAGTTTCATGTAAATGACGTTTTTGATTTGTTATTTCATGCAGTTGTTCGTTCAACGTAATAATATCCTCGTAAGAATAATCGAGAAATGCACGAGCTTTCTCTTTTCCTTTATCGGACAGCATGCCTTTTGCTAACGGTCCACGAGCGATGACACTAATATTATTCTTTTGTAAGAGTTCGAGCATTTCTCCTTCAGGTCGACGATCTAAAATACTGTACTGCATCATTACAGTAACGATATTTGAACGTTTGACGTATTCACGTATAACATTTGGACGAATGGATGAAATGCCATATTCTCGAATGTAGCCTTCTTTTTTTAATTCTTCAAACGCTTCAATTGTTTCTTCAATCGGATCTTCGATTGTTCCTCCATGTAATTGGTAGAGGTCGATATAATCTGTTCGTAAACGTTTAAGGCTATTTTTTACTTGTTCTTTTATGTAACTTTTAGAAGGGTCCCAATACCAGCCAAGTCTACCTTTTTCCAGATGGTTTCCTACTTTAGTTGCAATAATAAGTTCTTTACGTTTCTCTTCGATTGCTTTACCAACAAATTCTTCATTTAATCCTAAATCATATAAGTCAGCTGTATCAAGATAGTTAATACCTGCATCAATTGCTGCGTGAATAATTTCTGTAGCTTGTTTTTGGTCTTGTCCAAGTGACATACAGCCTAATCCGATCTTGCTTACGAACAAGTCTGATTGCCCTAAACGACGCTTCTCCATTCTGTTTCCTCCTCTATCAGAGATGAAATAGTCGATATAAATTATGTTGTACTGTAAGTTTAACGTTTAATAGCGGAGGAAGTGAAGGGATTTTTGTTTTTTAGATACGAACCGAAAGCGCAAGTCTTTTAATCCTGCTTCAATTCATCACTAGTTGACAAGTGATGAATGTCACTTCTCCAATCTGCAACAGTATGATATGTTTTAGCATATTCTCGTAGTTTCGCACGTATTTCCCATGCTTTTCCGACCATTGTGATACTCGTTGGATTTACATAAATTTTCATAATATGAGTTCCTTTCATAATTAAAATTTAATGTTTCGGTTATACATAATATTGACTTAATATGGTAGAATTTATGTGCGGATTCGATTGAATAGAACAAGGAGATGAAGGAAGGATGAAAGATTTTACTGAAAAGACTCTATCTTCGGAACAAATCTTCGAAGGAAGAATAATCAACCTTCAAGTGGATGAAGTGGAGTTACCTAATGGAAAGAAGAGTAAGCGAGAGTTAGTGAAGCATCCTGGTGCGGTTGCAATTATTCCAATTACACGAGAAGGTAAAATTGTACTTGTACGCCAATATCGTAAACCGTTAGAGAAAATGGTTGTTGAAATTCCAGCAGGGAAACTTGAAAAAAATGAAGCACCGTTCCAAACGGCAGAGCGTGAACTTCAAGAAGAAACAGGATATCGTTGCCAAGCATTGCAATATGTAACATCCTTCTATACATCACCTGGATTTGCTGATGAAATTGTTCATCTATATTACACGGACCAGTTAGAGCGTTTAGAAGTACCACTTGACACAGATGAAGATGAGTTTGTGGAAGTCATAGAAGTAACGTTAGATGAGGCATTCAAGCTTGTTCGTGAAAAACAAATATATGATGCGAAAACAGCTTATGCAATTCAATACTTACAATTGAAACAGTTAGTAAAAGGCTCATAATAGATGCAAACTTATTTTGCAGATTTACATATTCACATCGGTAGAACAAACACAGGTAGACCAGTAAAAATAACTGGATCAAAGTCTTTAACAGTAGCGAATATTTTATATGATGCACAGCATGTCAAAGGAATGGACATGATTGGAGTCATTGATAGTCATGTGCCTGAAGTATTAGATGAATTAGAAGTCATGGTCGATAAAGGTGAGCTTTCTGAACTAGAACAAGGTGGACTTTCTTATGGTGAGTTGACATTAATATTAGGATCTGAGATCGAAGTGAATGATGAGTCGACGCAAGGACCGATTCATGTACTTTGTTTTATGCCAACACTTCAAACGATGAGGATTTTTTCAAAGTGGTTAGGCGAACGGATTACAAACAATACGTTAAGTACACAAAGATTATATGAGAGTGGGAAAGTGTTGCAGCAAAAAGTGCGCGAACTTGGTGGTTTATTTATCCCTGCACACATTTTCACTCCACATAAGAGTTTGTATGGAAGTGGGGTCAAATTTTCATTAGCAGAAGTTTTCGATCCAGATCTTATTGATGCTGTAGAGTTAGGGTTAAGTTCGAATACAGAAATGGCTGACAGCTTAAAGGAGCTGCATCGTTATAGCTTTCTAACGAATTCAGACGCTCATTCCACTCAGAAAATTGGTCGGGAATATCAGATTTTACAATTGGAAAGTCCGACATTCACTGAATTATGGTTAGCTTTACATAATAATCATGATCGTAAAGTCATTAAGAACTTTGGACTCGATCCTAAGCTTGGTAAATATCACGAAACTGCTTGTGAACGTTGTGGACATCGTTCACAAGCTACCGAAGAATGTTCGCAATGTGGTTCATTACATTTTGTAAAGGGTGTTCGTAACCGTATTGATGAGTTAACTGATGGAGTTATAAATAATAATCGTCCGCCTTATATACATCAGATTCCTTTAGAATTCATTCCGAAACTTGGTCCAAAGACATTGCAAAAGTTACGTGATCAATTTGGAACAGAGATGAACATTATCCATCGAATTAGCCAGCGTGAATTAGAAGGCGTTGTATCTCCCAAAATGGCTGAGATGATTATTAAAGCACGTAAAGGCACATTGTCGCTTGAAAGTGGTGGTGCTGGTAAGTATGGGAAAGTCAGTTCTGAATAAGTGGAACTGACTTTCCTTGTTATTATTTTGCATGACATAGAATAGAGGTACTTATCAGTTTAGATTGTTCAAGGACAAAGTATGAACATTAATGGAACCCACGTTAAATTAGAATATAAGAACTTTGCGTCCTCGCCTTTTTGTCATACTCTCTTAATTGGATCATAGACTAGATTCAAAGAGTAGATTTGGTAGATTAGGGTGAGGAGGAGTAGCGGTGAAGAGGACATTAAGGCGTAATTTATCAATTTATATAAGAGAACAGTCATCAATTTATTTATTTACGATTATTTTATTTTTAATGGGGATTATTTTTGGCGCAATAGTTGTGAATAGTTTAAGTTTTGATCAGAAAGAAGACTTATATCTTTACTTATCTCGGTTTTTTGGACAACTTTCAAACGATGTAATTGCTGATCCAAATTTTATGTTTCGCCAAAGTTTTGTTCACTATTTAAAATATATTGGTTCAATTTGGGTATTAGGCCTCTCAATTATTGGTTTGCCTGTTATCTTAGTATTACTGTTTTTAAAAGGGCTTGTGACTGGTTTTACAGTTGGTTTTCTCGTGAATCAACTTGGGTTATCAGGCTTTCTCCTATCAATCGTATCAATATTGCCTCAAAATATCATTTTAGTTCCTGTATTCATTATTACGACTTCTGCTGCTATACACTTTTCATTGAAAATGATACGTCAGCAATTTTTGAATCGAACGTATGAACCTATTTTGCCTCACCTTTCTCGTTACACGTTAATTGTAATTGGTGCTTTTGTTTTAATAGCTGGAGTGTCATTGTTAGAAGCATATGCATCTCCCTTCCTAATGAAAACAGTCATTAAACTAATTAGTACACCGTTATAACTTTACTGGTTTCTAATAATGATAAGTTATATCTTTGGTGATATTTGATGGATGATAATTATTATTATAATAAATTAAATACAATTAAACGTTAATAATTATTATAATTTGACACTTTTTTTCGAACTGCTTATAATAATGAGAGTAGTGCGAGGGAGGGATTGGTATGGAAAAACGAATTGGGCGGATAAAGAAACAGTTACACTCTCAAAGTTATAAGTTGACTCCTCAGCGTGAAGCAACGGTTAGGGTGCTATTAGAAAATGAAGAAGACCACTTAAGCGCGGAAGATGTCTACCTCCTCGTGAAAGAAAAGTCGCCTGAAATTGGGTTAGCTACTGTATATCGTACGTTAGAGCTCTTAACAGAATTGAAAATCGTTGATAAAATTAACTTCGGAGATGGTGTATCAAGATATGATCTTCGCAAAGAAGGCGCAGCTCATTTTCACCATCACCTTGTTTGTGTAGAATGTGGTGCAGTTGATGAAATTCAAGATGATTTATTAGGTGATGTCGAAAAGATAGTTGAACGTGATTGGAATTTTAAAATTAAAGATCACCGATTAACATTTCATGGTATTTGTTATCGTTGTCACTCAAATGAAGAATAACTGTAAGGACCTTTTCCAACGGTGGAGAAGGTTTTTATTTGTTTTGTTCTTTTATAGGTTAATTAGCAAACATTAGAACGATTTAAGTTTATAGGAATAACTTAATTACATAGAGAAATTATAGTAACTATAAATCTGTGAATTACGAAAATGAGTCAGTAGTAGGAGGATAAACAATCCTTTACAAATGTTGAAAAATTCGCTAACGTAACAGTTATGAGTCCATTCCTTATAAAGGCGAAAAATAACAAAAGAGATTAGATAGGTTCAAGTATATACTAATTTTCTATTGTATATTTTTTTATTGTATAGGCATATGATGTAATAATGCTTGTACAATAGGAGGAATTGAGGCTATGAAAGGGATTAAAATCTTTCTTCATGCAGTGAAAGTTTTTATATTATTTACTGGTTGTACAATACTCTTTTATTTAGGGATGCTGTGGATCAATGAAGAATATGAGGACTACCATCGCTATGATCAACCGCAAGGTAATGCTATGAGAGTTTCAGGGAATTTTATTGATGATGCTTACCCTGTAGTTAAGCGGTTAATTTTCTTCTACGAGCATGGAGAATAAAGGGAGCGTTATATAATGGAAATGGAATACGATATTAAAGATTTCATTCATTATTTAATCGTTGAGCGTGGATTATCAACAAATACAATTTCTGCATATGAACGAGATTTAAACCAGTATAGGGCACATTTACAAAAGAAAAATGGATTAGTATTATTTCGTGATGTTGAGCGTTTACATATCACTCAGTTTTTAAAAGAACAAAAAGATAAGGGGCGCGCTAGCACTACACTTGCGAGAAATTTAGCATCTATTCGAGCATTTCACCAATTTTTAATTAGAGAAAAGCGTTCTGATAAAGACCCTTCTATTCATATAGATACACCCCAAGCGGAACGAAAGCTCCCGAAGGTACTGTCAACACCTGAAGTGGAAGCGCTATTATCTTCGCCGAAGGGCACAAGCGCATATACATATCGAGATAGAGCGATGCTTGAGTTACTTTATGCGACAGGAATGAGAGTTAGTGAAATGATGGACCTTGATTTAAGTGATGTGCATGTTACCATGGGGTTCGTACGTTGTACAGGAAAAGGGAGTAAGGAACGAATTATTCCAATAGGCAGAATGGCATCTGATGCGATTGTTACATACCTTGATAGTGGACGTCCTCTAATGTTAAAGAAGGAACGAACAGATGCATTATTTTTAAATAATCATGGAAGACGGCTCTCACGACAAGGTTTTTGGAAAACATTGAAGAAACTGGCATCTGAAGCGGGTATCGAGAAAGAATTAACCCCTCATACGCTACGTCATTCGTTTGCTACTCATTTGTTAGAAAATGGTGCAGATTTACGTGCAGTTCAAGAAATGTTAGGTCATGCTGATATATCAACTACACAAATCTATACGCATGTTTCGAAGGCAAGGTTAAAAGATACTTATAAAAGCTATCATCCAAGAGCGTAAATACACTTTTTTTAGTTAAAACTAGGTTAAAGTATAAAGAGTAAAAAAACCTTCATAAAATTTTCTCAAATATAGATGTCTGACATCATACATCTGTTGTATACTAATTTGTGTGAAACAAGTGTATCTTGGGTATAGTGAAAGATAGAACTCATGATTTGTGAAGGAAAGGAATGAATTTAAGTGCGATTTAAACGCGTATTTTTAGTAGTAATGGATTCTGTAGGTATAGGTGAAGCTCCTGATGCTGCAGATTTTAATGATAAAGGGGCTGACACTCTAGGCCATATTGGTGAGCATATGAATGGTTTGAAAATGCCTAATATGGGGAAACTCGGCTTAAGTAACATTAAAGAAATTCAAGGTATTGAGAAAGCGTCATCACCAAAAGCTCATTATACAAAAATGCAGGAAGCGTCAAATGGAAAGGATACGATGACAGGGCATTGGGAAATTATGGGCCTTCACATTGAACAACCGTTCCGTACTTTCCCTGATGGTTTTCCAGCTGAGTTAATCGAGGAGATCGAAAAACGTTCTGGAAGAAAGGTTATTGGAAATAAACCATCATCAGGAACTGATATTCTAGATGAACTTGCTGAAGAACAAATGAAGACAGGTTCTCTAATCGTTTATACATCTGCAGATTCAGTGTTACAAATAGCAGCACACGAAGATGTTGTACCAATTGATGAGTTATATGAAATCTGTAAAATGGCTCGTGAATTAACCTTAGATGAAAAATATATGGTTGGTCGTGTCATTGCTCGTCCATTTATTGGTGAAGTTGGATCGTATGAGCGTACAGCAAATCGTCATGACTATGCATTAAAACCATTTGGTCGTACAGTTATGAATGAAATGAAGGATGCTGGTCTTGATGTTATTGCATTAGGTAAAATCTCTGATATATATGATGGTGAAGGTGTTACTGAAGCTGTTCGTACAATATCAAATATGGATGGCATGGATAAGCTGAATGATTCATTAAAACAAGATTTTACAGGTATGAGCTTCTTGAATCTTGTTGATTTTGATGCGAAGTTTGGACATCGTCGCGATCCAAAAGGTTATGGAGAAGCATTAGAAGCATATGACAAACGTTTAGTAGAAGTATTTGATTTGTTGAAAGATGACGACCTTCTCATCATTACGGCTGACCACGGAAATGATCCAGTACATCATGGTACAGATCATACACGTGAGTATGTTCCATTAATTGTGTATCATAACGGCATTACAGAAGGTAAAGAGTTACCAATTCGTAAGACATTCGCAGATATTGGTGCAACAGTTGCAGAGAACTTTAATATTAAATTACCTAAACATGGCACAAGCTTTTTAAACGATATTAAATAATCAAGGGGGACTTAATCATGGTAGAAAACTTTAAAGCAGCGGTAGATTATATTAATAGTAAAATTACAGAAGAGCCTAAGATTGGATTGATTCTTGGTTCGGGCCTAGGTGTCCTTGCTGATGAAATTGAGGATCCAATCACAATTGATTACAGTGATATTCCAAACTTCCCTGTTTCAACTGTTGAAGGTCATGCTGGGATGTTAGTGTTTGGTAAGTTGCAAGGGAAAAATGTAATCGCTATGAAAGGTCGTTTCCACTATTATGAAGGTTATGGAATGGATAAAGTAACTTTCCCTGTACGTGTTATGAAGATGCTTGGTGTGGAAAAGTTAATCGTAACGAATGCTGCTGGTGGTGTAAATGAAAGTTATTCACCAGGTGACTTAATGTTAATTAATGACCATATTAACAACACTGGTACAAATCCATTAATCGGACCAAATGATAATGAACTAGGTGTTCGTTTCCCAGATATGTCAGAAAGTTATTCAAAAGAGCTTCGTTCACTAGCTAAAGATGTTGCTAAGAAACTGAATTTGAAAATCCAAGAAGGTGTATACGTAGCAAATCCAGGTCCAGTTTATGAAACTCCTGCTGAAATCCGTATGACACGAAAAATGGGTGGAGATGCAGTTGGAATGTCAACTGTTCCAGAAGTAATCGTTGCACGCCATAGTGGTTTAGAAGTGTTGGGTATTTCTTGTATTTCAAACATGGCTGCAGGAATCTTAGACCAACCTCTAACACATGATGAAGTTATTGAAACAACTGAGAAAGTTCGTGAAAGCTTTTTAGCATTTGTTAAGAACATTGTAGGAGAAATGAACTAAGAATAGGTGGGGTTAGTTGTGGGAAATTTGTTAGCGAAAATGAATGAAGCGGTTGAGTTTATTCAAGGGAAAATTAAGAGAGAACCAACAGTAGGTTTAATTTTAGGTTCAGGTCTAGGTGTATTAGCTGAAGAGATTGAAAATCCAGTTAAGATTGATTATGCAGACATCCCTCATTTTCCTGTATCAACAGTAGAAGGACACGAAGGTAAGTTAGTAATTGGTGAGCTAGAAGGAAAGCAAGTTATTGCAATGCAAGGTCGTTTTCATTATTACGAAGGTTATTCAATGCAAGATGTAACCTTCCCAGTTCGAGTAATGAAAGGTTTAGGCGTTGACATGATGGTCGTTACAAATGCGTGTGGTGGTATGAATGCAAACTTTGTACCTGGTGATCTAATGTTAATTACTGATCACTTGAACATGACGGGAACGAATCCGTTAATTGGGGCAAATGAAGCTGAACTTGGACCTCGTTTCCCAGATATGAGTAGTGCTTATACACCAGAACTAGTTGCACTTGCAAAAGATGTAGCGGCTAAGATAGATGTGAAAGTACAGCAAGGTGTGTACGCAGGAATTTCAGGTCCTACTTATATGACACCTGCTGAATTAATTATGCTTCGCAATAACGGTGGAGATGCTGTTGGAATGTCAACAGTACCAGAAGTAATCGTTGCTAGTCATATGCAAATGAAGGTGCTAGGCATCTCCTGCGTAACAGATATGGCAATTGGGGAAGAGTTAGAGCCTCTAACACATGAACAAGTTATGGAAACTGCAAATCGAACTCGACCAAAATTCATCAAACTTGTAAAAGAATTTTTAGCAACCGTTTAAAATAAAACTAGAGGTGATTCAACATGCGTATGGTAGATTTAATTCAAAAGAAACGTGATGGCAAAGCATTAACAAAAGAAGAGATTCGTTTCATTATTGAAGGGTACACAGATGGTGAAATTCCAGAGTATCAAATGAGTGCTTTTGCAATGGCGATTTTCTTCCAAGACATGACACAAGAAGAACGTGCTGAACTAACAATGGCAATGGTTGATTCAGGTGATAAGATAGATTTGTCTGCAATCGAAGGGATTAAAGTAGATAAGCATTCAACAGGTGGTGTTGGTGATACAACAACATTAGTGCTTGCTCCTCTTGTTGCTGCTGTTGGTGTTCCAGTAGCGAAGATGTCTGGTCGTGGTCTTGGTCATACGGGTGGTACAATTGACAAACTTGAAGCGGTTGAAGGCTTCCATGTTGAGATTGATAATAATGAATTCATTGATTTAGTTAATAAAAATAAAGTAGCTGTTATTGGTCAGAGCGGAAACTTAACGCCAGCTGATAAAAAATTGTATGGCTTACGTGATGTAACTGGAACAGTTAATTCAATTCCACTTATTGCAAGTTCAATTATGAGTAAGAAGATTGCTGCGGGTGCTGATGCGATTGTACTTGATGTTAAAACAGGTGCAGGTGCATTTATGAAGGAGCTTGAAGATTCAAAAGCACTTGCAAAAGCAATGGTTGGTATTGGTAACAATGTTGGTCGTAAAACGATGGCAGTCATTTCTGATATGAGCCAACCACTTGGATTTGCAATCGGTAATGCACTTGAAGTGAAAGAAGCAATTGATACACTTCAAGGTCAAGGTCCAGATGACTTACAAGAACTTTGCTTAACATTAGGTAGTCACATGGTGTTATTAGCTGAAAAAGCAGCAAGCTTAGAGGATGCTCGCAAACAACTTGAGGATGTTATGAAATCAGGTAAAGCTCTTGAAACGTTTAAGACGTTCTTGGCTGCACAAGGTGGTAACGCTGCTGTCGTAGACAACCCTGAAATGATGCCACAAGCGAAGTATACATTCGAGCTTGAAGCTAAAGAAGATGGTTATGTTTCTGAAATTATTGCAGATGAAGTTGGAACTGCAGCAATGATCCTCGGTGCAGGTCGTGCAACAAAAGAATCTGTCATTGATCTAGCAGTAGGTGTCATGTTACGTAAGAAGATTGGTGATGAAGTGAAGAAAGGTGAATCACTTGCAACACTTTATAGCAACACTGAAGACGTAGCAGATGCAATCGAAAAACTTGGGAACAGCTTTAAAGTTTCAAGTGAAAAGGTTGAAGCACCAACATTAGTTTATGATGTAATCACAGAATAGTAAGGATAACGGCAGCTCAGTGGGCTGCCGTTTTACTATGTATAAAAGAATCAATTAAATGGATGGTAGACTGTAGATTTTTTATGGATGTTTCTACGTCAAATGAATGATGTTCAAGAGCATGATTTGCAAAGGGAATAATATTGATTGACAAAGAAGTGTGTTGCTTTAAATAGAGGATCTTTTCTTCATCAAAGTACGGATCTTTATCCCCAATCACAATCATTCCTTTAGAAGTTATGCTTTTTAATCGTTCATATTGTGAGTGAATGTTTAATAAAGGAGTTAATAGAATCGTCTTGTCTTGTGTAAAGGCTTCATTGTTCATAAATTTTTGAATGATTGGAATCGTACCTAAAGACTTTCCTAGAAAAATCCGTTGTGTATATAGGTTGTTAGCTAAGACATTATTAACGACAGCCTGAACATCAGTTCCTATGGCATTAACAATTTCCTCGAAACTAATGTTTTTACTATATGAATAATGGACGTGAATAACATCGACTTCATTTTGAAGCATATTCAGTGTTGAATAATAAAGTAACGGTTTTTCATAAGTATAGCCAGATCCAGAGAACATGAAACAAATGGTTTTATTATTTTGTGTAATATGTGTGTACCGTAATGCTTGACCATTAACTATAAGACTTTTTTCTTCAATATTCATACTGTAGCCCTCTCCAATTTCAATTGAGTGAACATTCTTTATTTTTCTTTCCAAACAAAACTGCAAAGCTATATTCTTTGAATACACAATCAACATCAACAAATCCGGCAGCTTTTAACCAATTTAATTGTTGTGATAATGTTGACATTTGATCGAGTTTGGTTCGTTCATAAGCAGCCTGCAATTGCTCTGTTGTTAAATTGGTATTTTCAATCCGTTGTTGCCAATTCTGTTTGTATTGTTGATTTAAATTGTCTGTTTCACCAAGAACTTGATCGGCATTTACGAAAATTCCTCCAGATTTTAACGAATTAAATACATTGTGATATAACTTTTCTTTTTGGTCATCTGATAAGTGATGAATAGATAGTGATGAAACAACGACATCATACTGATTCTGTCCTTCAACCGTTGTATAGTCAGCAACTTTATATGTGATGTTGTTGTTCCCTTCAAATCGTTTTTTCGCTACGTTCAACATCTTCTCCGATAAGTCAATAAGAGTATAATGTGCAGTTGGATAACGTTCAAGTAGCATCGAGGTAAGCAATCCAGTACCTGCTCCCAAATCTAAAATAGTCAACGGCTCTTCATGTATCTGAACAAGTTCAACAGCTGTTGAATAAAATTTCTTAAAGCAAGGGATAAGTTTAGTTCGTTCCTCATCATAATTTTTCGCGTGAGAATTGAATGAATCTTTAATGTTTGTCATTTGTTTCACCTCAATGTGAATATTTTGAATTTTTAATAAAAATAATAACACAGACAATTTGAAAAAGATATCCATATAATTTGTATATTTATTTATAAATTGGAAAAAATGTCTTGTATCACATGTGGAGGGAGATGACAATGGTGCGTATTGTTTCATCATTGCTTGCTCTATTTTTGTTTTTCACAGGAATTATACAGCCCGTTTCAGCACAGGAGACAACGATAGAGCTTGCAGATAAAGCGGCGTCGGCAATTTTGATTGAAAGAGATACTGGGACTATTCTGTATCAGAAAAATAGTCATGAAAAATTACCACCTGCAAGTATGACAAAAATTATGACGATGTTGCTCATTATGGAAGCACTTGAAGAAGGAAAGCTTAAAATGAGTGATATGGTACGAACAAGTGCTTATGCTGCATCAATGGGTGGTTCGCAAATCTTCCTTGAAGAAGGAGAAGAAATGAGCGTCCAAGATCTGCTCAAAGGGATTGCGATTGCTTCAGGTAATGATGCATCTGTGGCGATGGCAGAACGAATTGCTGGTTCAACAGATGAGTTTGTTGAGATGATGAATAAGAAAGCAAAAGAACTCGGCTTACAAAATACTCATTTTCAAAATCCTACTGGTCTACCTGCATCAGAGCATTATAGCACAGCAGCAGATATGGCAACAATGGCTAAGGAGTTACTAAAATACGAACACATTACAGGCTTCACTGGGAAATACGAGGATTACTTACGTAAAGGTACGGATAATGAGTTTTGGTTAGTAAATACAAATCGACTCGTGAAGTTTTATCCTGGGGTAGATGGATTAAAAACTGGTTTTACAAACGAAGCGAAATATTGTTTAACTGTAACAGCCAAGAAAAATGATATGCGTGTCATTGCAGTAGTGATGGGAGCCCCAACACCTAAGGAACGGAATCAACAAATTTCGAAAATGCTTGATTATGCATTCATGCAATTTGAAACACATCCTATGTTAAAGCGTTATGAACAAGTTGCAACAGTTGAAATAAGTAAAGGTGAAAAGAAGTACATGGATGTTGTAACAAGAGAAAATATATCACTTTTAACGAAAAAGGGTGAACAAATCGATAAGATAAAAAGAACGATTGATTTACCAGAAAGCGTACCATCTCCAGTCGTTAAAGGGCAGGAAATTGGAACGATAACATATTCAAAAGATGGAAAGGTTCTTCAGAAAAGCTCTCTCATTGCAGCAGAAGATGTAAATAAAGCTTCATGGTGGCAATTGTTCAAACGGGTACTAGGCTCTTTTTCTAAAAAACCTACTGAAGAATGATTGTCGTAATTTCAAGTTCAGTGTAATAAAAGAAAAGCTTTTCACTAGTTTTGTCAATGGGGAAGGAATTGTAAGTGGAAAAAGAGAAAGTCTCCTTATCCAGAATGCGAGGAGGCATCAAAACGTGAGTCTTTCAATTGAACTTGAAACAAAGAACGATGTGTTGTTAGTACGTTTGCAAGGTGAATTAGATCATCACACTTCGGAACAGTTGAGGGAAGAAATTCAAGCTGTATTAGAAGAACGAAAAATTCAACACTTAATCTTAAATATGGAGTCCTTAACTTTTATGGATAGTTCTGGACTTGGCGTTATCCTAGGGCGTTATAAACAAATTCAAAGTCAAGGTGGGCGAATGCTCGTTTGTTCTATTTCACCTTCTGTACAACGGTTATTTGAAATGTCTGGGATTTTTAAAATTATTCAATTTGTCGATGATGAGCAATTCGCACTACAATCACTGGGGGTGGCATAAATGAAAAACGAAATGAACTTACAGTTTTCCGCCCTCAGTCAAAATGAATCATTTGCACGTGTCACAGTTGCTGCGTTCATTGCTCAGTTGGACCCAACCATGGATGAATTGACAGAAATTAAGACTGTTGTCTCAGAGGCTGTAACAAATGCGATTATCCATGGATATGACAATAATCCTGATGGAATTGTGTATATTTCAGTCACGTTGGAACATGAAGGCATCGTGCATCTTACGATTGAAGATAGAGGAATGGGTATTGAAGACTTAGATGAAGCACGTCAACCGTTATTTACGACTAAACCTGAGTTAGAACGATCAGGAATGGGATTCACAATTATGGAAAATTTCATGGATGAAGTCGATATTGAAACAAGAGCAGACGCTGGAACAACAATTAGATTAAAAAAACATCTTTCAAAAAGCAAAGCGTTATGCAATTAAGGAGTTCTGCCTATGGATGTGGAGGTCAAGAAAGAAGAAACTTATTTACAGGATCATGAGGTGAAGGACCTTATAAAACGCAGTCAGGCTGGTGACTATGAGGCTCGTGATACGATTGTTGAGCGGAATATGCGTCTCGTTTGGTCTGTTGTCCAACGATTCCTTAATCGAGGTTATGAGCCAGACGATCTTTTTCAAATAGGTTGTATAGGGTTACTTAAATCAGTTGATAAGTTTGACTTAAGTTATGATGTGAAGTTCTCAACTTATGCTGTTCCGATGATAATCGGAGAAATCCAAAGGTTTATTCGTGATGATGGTACGGTGAAGGTAAGTCGTTCCTTGAAGGAAACGGGCAATAAGATACGAAGAAAAAAAGATGAACTTTCAAAAAAATATGGCAGAGCACCAACAGTTACAGAAATCGCAGACGAACTTGATCTTTCTGTTGAAGATGTAGTGATGGCGCAAGAAGCGAGTCGCGCGCCATCTTCAATTCATGAAACCGTTTATGAAAATGATGGAGATCCAATTACACTATTAGACCAGATTGCCGATCAAACAGAAACGAAATGGTTTGACAAAATTGCTCTTGAAGAAGCGATACGCACACTTGATGAACGAGAGCGTCTTATCGTCTACATGAGGTATTATAAAGATAAGACACAGTCAGAGGTGGCTGAGCGTCTTGGCATCTCCCAAGTCCAAGTATCTAGACTGGAAAAGAAGATTTTAAAACAAATGAAGCAACATATTAAAACCGATTAATATTGATTTTTAAGCAGACAGGCAGTTGCCTGTCTTTTTTTTGTTGAAAAATCGATTGCTAATTGAAGAGATAAATTGATGATTAACATTTCTTCCAGTTATTACTTTACTTCATTTCGCATGACCTTATCAACGGATTCTCATACTACGAGTAGACACTTTGTTGAATTTGTAAAATATGAAATGAGGTGACAAGTATGCAGAAAGTTTGTTATCTCAGGTTACACCAACGTGTTATGACAAAACAAAATCAAGCCTTGAGACTTAGCGATGTTGCGCGAATTTCGGCTGAGGTTGAAGTGAAAGAAATAATTAAAGATATCATCGTTCATCAAGTATCTCCACAAGATAAAAGCATCATTATCATCGAAATGATAAAAATAATCGACTTAATTATGGAGGTTGATCCTGAGATTGACATTCAAATAACAGGACCAAATCAAGTGCTTGTTGAGGTTATGGTAGCAAAGAAAAATTGGTCAATTTTATCTTTTTCAGCTGTATGGTTATTACTCTTTTTTGGGGCAGGCCTTGCGATAATGAATTTTCATGAGGATGTAAGTATGCAAGGGGTTCATCAAAAAATATATACACTGATAACTGGAAAAGAAGAGAAGAAACCACTATTGTTTCAAATTCCTTATTCAATAGGTTTGGGTTTAGGGATGGTATTGTTCTTTAATCATCTCTTTAAGAAACGTTTCAATGAAGAACCAAGTCCTCTAGAAGTAGAAATGTTCAAATATCAGCAAGATCTAGACCAATATATGATCATTAATGAAAATAAAGAGAGTATTAAAAAACTTGATGACAATTGAAATTCTATTCATTATGTTCATTGGTCTAGCTGGAGGATTAGCGGTTGGTTCAGGATTTGTTGCCTTTCTTGCAGTACTTGGGATTATCCCACGATTAACTCAATTAACGAAAACGATGAAATTTATACGAGCATATGAATGGAGTGTAGTTGCGGGAGCTTGTGCAGGTGGATGGTTTGGATTACGAGGAATGAACTTTCATTTATCTTCTTTGTTATTAATTCCGATTGGATTAGGATGCGGTGTGTTCATTGGAATGCTCGCTGCCGCATTAACTGAAGTGTTGAATGTGTTACCGATATTGGCAAAACGAATTGGCATTGATGGTCAAATTGTTATCTTGCTCATGGCTATTGTGTTTGGGAAAATTTTTGGCTCGTTATTTCAATGGATATATTTTGTCGATCTATAAGGTAAGTTCTTGCTAAGATAGGATAATTGTATTTGCTTAATCTGATTCGGAATTAATCATCCTATCTCAATAAATACAATACAAAACTTATATGTAATGAAGGCATAGTAGGTAATGAACATGCATAGAAGGAATGATTATCGAATAAAGGCAGGTAATGTTCAATGAAACTGATTGGAGAACAAACGTGGCTTTTCCAAGAACCGATATTTGTAGAAGGGAAAGGTACCGCAGTTGGACCAAAGGAAGCACGTGGTCCACTAGGAAAGTTGTTCGATATTACTTATGAAAAGTTAGATTGTGGAGAGTCTAGCTGGGAAATGGCTGAAAGACGAATCATGAATGATGCAATCAATACTGCGTTAGATAAAGCAGGTTATGCTGATTCAGACATTGATTTTATGTTAGCTGGAGACTTACTTAATCAAAATGTCACGTCAAATTATGTTGCACGTGAATATAGAGTTCCATTTCTTTGTATGTTCGGGGCGTGTTCGACCTCAATGGAAACTTTAGCAATTGCTTCTGCGCTAATTGATGGTGGCTTTGCTAACAGAACGTTAGCAGCTGCTAGTAGTCATAATGCAAGTGCTGAGAAACAATTTCGATACCCAACAGAATATGGATGTCAAAAGCCTGATACTTCAACATTTACTGTAACAGGAGCAGGTGCAATTGTAATAGGGAAAAAAGAAGGTTCTGTTAGAATTACTTCGGCAACGATTGGGAAAGTCATTGATTATGGATTGAATGACCCGTTTGATATGGGGAGTGCGATGGCACCTGCTGCAGCGGATACTATTTCTCGACATTTTCGTGATTTAGCACGTACGCCTCAAGATTATGACTTAATCGCAACAGGAGACCTTTCTGCAGTTGGTAGTCCAATATTAGTTGATTTACTACAAAAGGAAGGCTTTGATATGACGAATATACACAATGATTGTGGGTTAATGATCTATTATTCTGACCAAGGAACGTTTGCTGGAGGTAGTGGATGTGGTTGTTCAGCTGTTGTCACATATGGGCATTTGTTAGATGAAGTAGCAAAAGGTAGTTTAAAACGGATTTTTATTGTTGCTACAGGAGCGTTGTTAAGTCCAACGATGCTTAATCAAAAGGAAACCATTCCATGTATTGCACACGGTGTCGTCTTTGAGCATGTTCCGACTTCTTCATAATTAAAGTAGAAAAGAGGTGAACAATTTGGTAAGTGAAAGCACAAAACAGAAGGAAGAAAAAATACCCGTTTCTTCCGATTTACCTAAAAATGAGCAATATTTAAAAGAACGTATTGGTTTAGGTGTTAGCTTTGATATAGGTGTTCGTAAGTTGAAAATATTGAACAAATGGGTAAATATTTATTTCGTTAATGGACTTTGTGACAGTAATATTATTATTGAGCTTCTAAAAGAAATGGTTGAAATTAATGATAATGAAGTGCCAGTATATAACACACGAAATTTAATCGAGAATCGTCTCGTTCATCAACAGGTACAACCTGCAAAAACGATGGACGAAGTTGTTGATCAATTGTTATCAGGGTTAATTATTATTTTAATTGAAGATGAATCACAAGGTTTTATCGTGGATGTTAGAAGTTATCCAGGTCGTTCACCTGAAGAGCCAGATAATGAGAAAATTGTGCGTGGTTCACGAGATGGATATACAGAAAACATTATTGAAAATACAGCATTGACGAGGCGACGTATTCGAGATGAGCGATTACGTTACGAAATCTTGCAAGTTGGTGAACGGTCGAAGACAGATATTTGTATTGCATATATAGAAGATGTTGCTGACAAACAATTAATCGAAGTCATTCGGAAAGAATTAAATGAAATTACAATAGATGGCGTACCAATGGCTGATAAGACCATTGAAGAATTCCTTGTGAAACAAGGATTTAATCCTTTCCCACTCGTTCGATACACAGAACGGCCAGATGTTGGAGCAACTCATTTATTAGAGGGTCACGTACTCATCATGGTTGATACGTCTCCGAGTGTTATTATTACACCTACAACATTTTTTCACCATGTTCAACACGCAGAAGAGTATCGGCAAACACCAGCAGTTGGTGCATACTATCGATGGATTCGATTCTTTGGAATGTTTATTGCTATGTTTTTAACTCCTTTATGGTTTTTGCTAGTACTCGAACCTCAATTATTACCACCAGCACTTGAATTTGTAGGGCCAAATGAAGAGACAAACGTTCCTGTTGTTGTTCAGTTGTTAATTGCTGACTTTGGATTAGATTTATTACGGATGGCTGCTATTCATACACCAACTCCTTTATCTACCGCAATGGGTCTAATAGCAGCAGTATTAATTGGACAAATTGCAATAGACGTAGGGTTATTTGTACCTGAGGTAATCTTGTACGTCGCAGTAGCAGCAATTGGAACGTTTGCTACACCGAGTTACGAATTAGCTGTTGCAAATAAATTAGTAAGGACAATATTCATATTATCTGTTGCGTTGTTTGGAGTACCTGGGTTTATGATATCAGTTACGGTTGCGTTAATCTTCTTAATTCAAATACGCTCGTTAAATACCCCTTACTTATGGCCGTTTGTACCGTTTAATCCAAAGGCATTTATGCAAATTCTTGTACGAATTTCCGTACCGCTTTCAAAAACGAGACCAAGCATTGTTCATCCACGTAATCCGAAAAAACAGCCAACATAAAGTGAAACTTCTATTAATGGATAGGAAGGATTTAAAGATAGACTGTGTTGAAACGAGCAGAAGGCTATCATGATATCCAAATATCCATATGATAATTTTGAGGGAATAAATATGGAACAATCGTTAATTGAAAGGTTTGCACTTGTGTGGTAAAGTGTTTTTTAATAGAGCAAAGTACGAAAGTTTCAAAAGGGCAGTTAGTTATCATAACTGCCTTTATTTCCATTCTTACCATAATGGTATACAGAATATTTCGTATGAAGTGAATGCTTAAGAATAGTTTATAGAAAATGAGGGGAACACGATGGAACTACATGGAGTGAGTAAAATCAACGATAATGGACATCTTGAAATCGGTGGTGTAGATGTTATTGAGTTAACGAAAGAGTATGGTACACCATTGATCGCTTATGATACAGCTTTAATCCGGGAACGAATGCGTTCTTTCAAACAAACATTTGAGAAACACGGTATTACAGCTCAAGTTGCTTATGCAAGTAAAGCATTTTCTTGTAAAGCGATGATTCAACTCGTTGCACAAGAAGGTCTAAGCTTAGATGTTGTTTCAGCAGGTGAGTTATATACAGCGGTTCAAGCTGGTTTTCCGGTAAAGAAAATTCATTTCCATGGTAATAATAAGAGTATAGAAGAGATTAGAATGGGAGTTGAAGCAGGAATCGGTTGCTTCGTAACGGATAACTTCTATGAAATAAGCCTTCTCGAACAAGTAAGTAAAGAAAAGGGAGTTAAGATTCCTGTTCTATTACGAATTACACCAGGGATTGAGGCTCATACACATGATTATATTTTAACAGGACATGAAGATTCAAAGTTTGGTTTTGATCTAGGAAGCGGACAAGTCGAAGGTGCCATTCAAGCTGTGAAAGATTCAGAACATATTGAATTGCTAGGTGTGCATTGTCATATCGGTTCGCAAATCTTCGAATCAACAGGTTTTGTTATGGCTGCTGAGAAAATTTATGAAGCAATGAATAGATGGTATCACGAGATGGATTACATACCAAAAGTGATGAATCTCGGTGGAGGTTTCGGTATTCGTTATACAGATGAGGATGATCCATTGTTACCGAATCAATATATTGAAGAAATTATTCAAGCAGTAAAAGCAAAGTCAGAACAATTTGGTTTACCAGTTCCAGAGATTTGGATTGAACCAGGTCGTTCAATTGTTGGAGATGCAGGTACAACACTTTATTCAGTAGGTTCTACAAAAGAAATACCTAATGTAAGGAAGTATGTTGCAGTTGATGGTGGAATGAGTGATAATCTTCGTCCAGCATTATACCAAGCAAAATATGATGCAGCTCTTGCAAATCGTATGAATGATGAACGAGAAGAGTTAGTATCAATTGCGGGTAAGTGTTGTGAGTCGGGTGACATGCTTATTTGGGACGTTGAACTTCCAAAGGTGAAAGGTGACGATGTTCTTGCTGTATTCTGCACAGGTGCTTACGGTTATTCAATGGCGAATAACTACAATCGTATTCCACGCCCAGCAGTAGTTTTTGTAGAGAATGGAGTAGCGAAGCTCGTTATTAAACGTGAGTCTTACGAAGATCTAGTACGATATGACCTTTCATTATAATCAGTCCTTACTGAGCTAGATTAACTAACCATCAGTTGATGATGATATAAGATCTTCACTGTTAGAAGTTTCACTTTATGATGTGTTATGTGATATGATATAGTTCAACTTATCGTGTTAATAATGACGCTGATCACCACTTCAACTATTAAAATGTAGAAGTGGTGTCTTAGTGCCGGTTAGTACGTGATATAGGTTAATTAAGGTATACATAAAAGGAGCGAATTTAGATGGCTAAAAAAGGACAGATTTCTTTTGAAAATGGAGAAAAAATCGAAATCGAATTTTTCCCAAATGAAGCACCAGGAACGGTAGCTAACTTCGAAAAATTAGCGAGCGAAGGATATTATGATGGATTAACATTCCACCGTGTCATTCCAGGTTTCGTAGCACAAGGTGGTTGCCCACACGGTACAGGTACAGGTGGTCCAGGTTACTCAATCAAATGTGAAACTGAAGGGAACCCACACAAACATGAAGTAGGTTCACTTTCAATGGCACACGCTGGTAAAGATACTGGTGGTAGCCAATTCTTTATCGTACATGAGCCACAACCACATCTAGATGGTGTACACACAGTATTTGGTAAGGTGACAGAAGGAATGGATACAGTTCTTCGCATCCAACCAGGTGATATCATGAAAGAAGTTAAAGTTTGGGAAGAGTAAAACTAATTAAAAGGTGCTAATTCAGTTAATGGATTACCACCTTTTTTTATTTGTATATTATATGTTTTTCTGATATTTTAGAAAAATACATAATATTAGTAGACTAAGTAATTAGGGAGGAGAGACACATGAAGATCGGTTTAGCTCAAACAAAGTTTCCACAATCAGCATCAGAAGGTTTGGAAATTGTTAAGGATATGATAAAGCAGGCACATCAAAACCACTGTGATATTATTTGCTTTCCAGAATCAATCGTTCCTGGATTAAGAGGTGTAGGTTATGAGGTAGACGAGTATAATCACGATTTTCAAACTTCTGTATTGGATGAAATTTGTGCATTAGCGAAACAATTGAAATTAGCAGTTATTTTACCATTGGAATGGACAGATGAACTCGGCTTACACCTCGTTGCATTTGTTATAGATGAAAATGGTGAAATACTTGGCTATCAAACAAAAAATCAAATTGCTCCAGACGAAGACTTTTTTAATTATGTTCCAGGTAGTGGGCGTCAATTATTTGAAATTAAAAATGTTAAGTTTGGTATCGTTATTTGCCATGAGGGCTGGAGGTACCCAGAAACAGTAAGATGGGCAGCTGTGCGTGGAGCGAGTATCGTGTTTCATCCTCAATTTACAGGTAGTGTGCCTAATCCTGAATTTTATGACTATGCAATGATATGTAGAAGTGTAGAAAACAATATTTATTTTGCTAGTGTTAACTATGCACTTGAAAATCAAGGAAGTACAACATCTCTCATCTCCCCAACTGGAGAGAGATTAATGGGAGTTAGTAAGAACGCTGAACAATTACTTGTTTGTAATATTGATACAAAACAAGCTGATAGATTGCTAGCAAAGCGGTTTAATCAAGATTTATTACAATGAATGATTAATAGATCTGTTGCCTATATGAATTAGGCAACAGATCTATTAATTGAACACTTTAGTTTTAACCTTCTTGTAATAGTTCTAAGATTCCATCACCGTTACTTGTGTAGATTAAATAATTATCTGAAGTTGTTTCGATAATGATTCTGTCAGTATTTGCATAAGGATGCCCTATATGTACAGAAATAGAAGCATCACCTGCATATTCAGATCCTTCATAGACGTTAGTTATCTCTTTTTTATCAATATTAAATTTCGAAACTAACCAACTAATTGTAATTCTATCCCCATTGTCTTTAACTTTCACACTCATAAAGAGCACTCTCCTCTGTAAATGTATTGTTTTGTTACGATTTACAAGTATTACTTTACAAAAATAATTATAGCATTATTTAATAGACTTTTTTCTAATTAAGGAAATATTTACTAATTATTATTCGGAAATGTATAGTTTATTAACTATACTGTATAAGCTGATTATCTTATAGAGAGCAGTTCATTATTTTGGTTCTAAGGATTTATTTCAATAGAAAATGAAAAAATCACAATTTCAATATAGTAATTTCGTCACAAATAAATCCATAAATCGTCACTATATTGTGATATATTTCACATGTTAGGTAATAACTTCCGCTGTATACTTAACATATACCGAACGTTCGATGCGTTATCTTTCTCTATAAAAATGCAGCATTTACAACTAACTTTCAAATTAATAAAGTAGAGGATGATGTGCTCATGAATATTACGATATGGCCACATGCAATTACTATGCCTATCTATTTTGGTATATTGTTAATAATTGTATCTTTCTTTAGAAAGCATTATAAACTATCAGCCTACTTCTGGATTGCCTCTCTATTTACATTTCCTTTATGGATTTTAGGTGGTGTAGAAGGCTGGTTTAGGTGGGCGAAAATATTAAGTGTACTATTACCAACGATAGTTGTAGGCTTTTCTCGGATCGCTGTTGTAGAAAATAAGCAAGGTAAGCTTTGGGACATTCTAAAATCAGAACAATTTTTATGGTTTTTCTATGCGATTCTATTCCTAAACATTTTAGAAGCAACGATAAAAGATGCAACAATGGGTAATTATTTTAATGCAGCAACAGGTTTTTTACTTTGTGTTACAATTCCATTTGCACCTAAGTTCTGGAGGATTATGAAAGATCGTTCTGGTGACTTGATTGCATATACAACAGCATCATGGAACTTTTTGTACACGACTTGGAATGCATGTTTTGTATACGCTGAGAGTCCGGTCTATTTTGGTAGTTCATTATGTATCTTATTAGCAGCAGAATTGTACCCAGTTATGAAAGGTCGACCAGAGTTATATATTACTGCTCGAGTATATACGTTGGCAGCACATTTGTTATTAAGGGCGACTTTCGATATCTTCCCAATGACAATGGATACATCAACATGGTTTAATCCAGAAGTGATGAAAGCTTGGGGTTTAATCAACTTCATCTTAATCGTTCCGTATGTATTTTGGCATATGTGGCAATTACAGACAGGGAAGTGTGAACGAAGCTTCCGTCGTGCGAGAGCTGCGTAGCATTATTTTTGGAAATTGTAGAAAGCGCTTTAAATTTGATAAGAAGGAGTCTTTTTCAGAGGATTATTCCGTATGAAGAAGACTCCTTTTTAACGTTATAAACTTCATTAGATTAGTAACTAACATTAGTTTTATCATTTAAAACCCATTTATGGTTCAATTTTCAAATTGTTCATGAAATCGTTACATAATTGTGCGAAAAACTATTCGAACCTTAATGGCAGTACTATATGATTAAAATACATTGAGAAGAATTATCATTATCGAATAGAGACGATTTTAATAAATATAATTGACTAAGATGTCATAGTGGGAGTGATGACAAATGAATATAGTGAACTTAAAAAAAGGTTCAAAAGCAACGATTAATGATTTATCTAAGACTAGTGAATTAGTCAAACAGCGGCTATTGCATATGGGTGTAGATGAGGGAAAGCAAATTTGTTTAAGGTGCGTAATGCCTTTTGGAGGTCCAGTGTTAATAGAAGCTTGTGGGCAATGTATTAGTATACGACGTAAGGAAGCGTTGAATATAGGAGTTGAGAAGGTTGTCAGTACAAATTGCGTTATTCGGTAACCCTAACACTGGCAAAACATCACTCTTCAATCATTTAACAGGTTCGTATGAGTATGTAGGGAATTGGAGTGGTGTGACTGTAGAGAAAAAGGTTGGTCGTTTGCGAAATCCACACGGACAACTAATTGATTTACCTGGTGTATATTCCTTAAATCCACTATCAAGAGATGAGGAAGTCGTTTCTCGATTCTTACTAACTGAGTCATTTTCATCTATTGTCAATATAGTAGATGCATCGCAATTAAAGAGGAATCTTCAACTAACAGTTCAATTGTTGGAGTATGGAAAACCGATTAATATCGGGTTAAACATGGTTGACGTAGCGGAAAATAGAGGACATATCATCCATGATCAACTGTTATCAAAGTTACTCGGTGTACCTGTTGCACCAATCATTGCTCGTTCAGGAAAGGGGTGTGACAAACTTACAAATAACATGTCACACATCGATAGTCATAAAAGTTCTTTATTCAAAATTCATTACGGTGCAATTATTGAAGAAAAAATTGAACAAATTATTGAACTATTACCCGACAATATTTCTCTATCTAAAAGATGGTTAGCTATCCAGTATTTAGAGAGAAATAATACGGTTGAAGCATATGTTAGTCACATAGCTGATGAAGATATTCTTAATCCGATATACAAACAAGCAGAGGAACTAATCGCAAAAGAGCAAAATGGCCTATCAGTAAGACAATACATTTATCAAATACGAGAACAATTTATTGAGGAAGTTATTCAGCGTGTTTCAGAAGTATCTGAAACAAATAAAAGAACTGCAACAGAACTGATCGACAATATCGTTACACATAAGCTCTTAGGATTACCATTGTTTCTGATGTTCATGTATGTCATTTTCATGTTAACGTTTGATTGGCTAGGATCACCTTTAGCAGACATGTTAGACGGATTAATTGCAGGACCATTAACAAATTTGATTGAACAAGGACTTACGTTAATCGGTGCCTCTCAGTTTATCCATTCACTAATATTAGATGGGATTGTAGCAGGGGTTGGAGGCGTCTTAGTTTTTGTACCACAAATTTTTATTTTATTTCTATTAATCTCTTTTCTTGAGGATTCAGGATATCTTGCTAGAGTAGCAGTTGTGATGGACCGAATAATGGAGTTGATTGGTTTGAATGGAAAAGCATTCATTCCGATGATTATAGGCTTTGGTTGTAATGTTCCAGGTGTAATGGCAGCAAGAACGATTGAACAACCGAAGGAACGATTACTGACAATATTGTTGACGCCATTAATGTCTTGCTCAGCAAGACTTCCTGTATATGCTCTGTTTGTAGGTGCGTTTTTCGTCAAACAACAAGCATTTATCGTACTTTCGTTGTACGTGTTAGGAATTGTTGTTGCAATGCTTGTAGCAAAGTTGTTTTCGATTGTCTTTTTTAGAGGGGAACAATCAGTATTTGTAATGGAGCTGCCACCTTATCGATTTCCACAATTGCTAACGTTATGGAGAAGTACGTGGGAGAAGGGGAAAGGGTTTCTGAAAAAAGCAGGTACATTTATTTTCGCAGGTTCTGTATTTATATGGCTCTTAACGTATTTCGGTCCGACTGGAATTGCTGAACAGATGGATGATAGCTTTTTAGCAGTTATCGGTAGCTATATTGCTCCAATATTCTCACCGTTAGGATTCGGGACTTGGCAAGCTTCAGCTTCATTAATGACTGGTTTTTTCGCAAAGGAAGTTGTCGTATCAACGATGAATATTATTTATCATGCTCCTAATACGGAGTCACTACAAGGAATGCTTTCACAATACTACAGTCCAATATCAGCAATTAGCTTTATGTCATTTGTACTGTTATACATTCCGTGTTTAGCGACAGTAGCAACGATTAAAAAAGAAACAGCATCAACAAAATGGACACTTTTCTCAATAGGTTACGCATTAGTTATCGCATATATTGTTTCGCTACTTATTTATCAAATTGGAGAGCTATTTATTTAATAATAAGGTAAGTTATTTTTATGACTAATTTATAATTAGGAAGTGATAATATGATAGTGAATATTGTGCTCGGTTCACTCATTATTGGTTATGCTTCATTTATGTTTGTGAGGTTCATTAAGAGAAGTTCAAAAGGAAAGTGTGAAAGTTGTTCTACTACTTGTGAAGTGCAGTGTGCTCATAATTCGAATCAAAAAAATGAGTTTGTGAAGAAAGATGTTAAATCTTAAATAGTGGTGTACATGAGATAAAATAAACAATTATAATTATCCTCAATAGTTCTCAAGTTAAAGGAAGTTTTATAAATTATTTAAAAGAGGAGATGCAACCTTAAATAGTTGTATCTTCTCTTTATAAGTTATGTAGTAGTAAAGAAAATTTAATGAATTCGTTTTCAATAATGAATATTAAATAAACGTGACATATAAATAACTATTTTGAAGTAATAATTATCTGTCGGTCAATAAATTTTTGAAAGTTATTATTAGTAGATATAGTTTAGTTTAATGCTTCTAAAAGTGTAACAACATGAGGAATGATACTACCTAGAAATTTTAAAAAAGCAATTGCAAACTCCATCTTGTAACCTCCTTTTAATTTTGCTGAATTTTCTAACTTAACTAATATTATATTTTGAAATAATATTATATACAATGGTCTATTTGGCGGAAATCAAAGTAAAATAAAGGTTCTATTTCATGAAAATTAGGGCAAAGATCCCGAAAGTAATGAGTGGTCTCTAGTACTAAGTGTTCTGCTGTTGATATAAGTAAAGTTCATAGTGTCTTATTGATAAGTTATTTTTATGAAAAATGATAAAATAGTAATAATTTCATTATAGTTGATTTTGAATATAGTATTAAGGAGGAACTATTGTAAAGTGGGAATTAAAAAATGTAAAGTGAGGGAGGAGTTTAGATGGGTATTAAAAAGGATGTTCAAAAGCAATTTGGACGTAGTGCCGACTCATATGTGACTAGTAAAGGTCATCGAAAAGGAAAGGACTTAAAAAAGCTCGTAGAAATAGCTCAAACAAATCGAACTGAACAAGCACTCGATATTGCAACAGGTGGAGGTCATACTGCAAATGCATTGGCACCATTTGTTCAAAAAGTAATCGCAATGGATTTAACAATTGAAATGTTAACTGCGGCTGAAGAATTTATTACTAGTAACGGACATCATAATGTGGATTTTGTTCAAGGTGATGCGGAAAAACTACCTTTTTCTGATGGGTTATTTGACATTGTAAGTTGTCGGATAGCTGCACACCATTTTCCTAATATTGAAACGTTTATTAGTGAAGTTCATCGCGTATTAAAGAATGGTGGGCAATTATTGTTAGATGATAACGTAGCCTCAGAAGTGGATGAGTTTGACCAATTTTATAACCATATTGAAAAAGTTCGAGATTATAGTCATTACAGGGCTTGGAAAAAATCAGAATGGCTACAAATGCTAGAAGTGAAGGGGTTTGAAATACAAGAGTTACATCGTTTTGAAAAACAATTTGAGTTTCATAATTGGTGTGAGCGTATGCATTTGTCAGACGTAGAGAAACAAGCGTTAAATGAACTGATGATGCAAAGTTCAGAAAGTGTAAAGAGTAAGTTTCGTATTCACATAGAGAACGAACAGGTTATTTCATTTCAAGGTGAAGCGATGTTGTTACGTGCAAGAAAGAGATAATGCAGCTATGTTTATGATTATGAATCTTAAAGAGGAAACAAATGAAAAATGTGGAATTTAAAGATTAACTTAAAAGTAGCATTTGCTGCTTTTATTTTGTTCATTTCTATCTTCATAACGTAATAGTATCAATGTTAAAGGATGTGAGTTCATTGTTAACGATCGATGCTTTACAAAAAAAATACGGAAAAAAAGAGGTTGTGAAAGACGTTTCATTTTCAATTCAAAAAGGGGAGTCATTCGGATTATTAGGCCCGAATGGAGCAGGTAAATCAACCATCATTTCTATGATAAGTGGACTTGTTTCACCAGATGCTGGTGATGTCATTGTAGATGGACAGTCCATCAGAAAATATTCATTAGATGTAAAGAAAAAGATTGGAATTGTCCCACAAGAGATTGCCTTATATCAAACGATGTCTGCGAAAGATAACCTCATTTTTTGGGGCAAGTTGTACGGGTTGAAGAGACATGTTGCAAAGAAAAGAGCAGAAGAGGTTCTTCACTTTATCGGTTTAACAGATCGAGCGAAAGACAAGGTAGAAACATTCTCTGGAGGTATGAAAAGGCGAGTCAATATTGGCGTTGCACTTATGCATGAGCCTGAATTACTTATTATGGATGAACCGACAGTTGGCATTGATCCACAATCTCGTAATCATATTTTAGAAACTGTGAAGAACTTAAATGCACAAGGAATGACTGTCATTTACACAAGTCATTATATGGAAGAGGTTGAGTATCTTTGTGACCGAATTGCGGTTATTGATCACGGTAATCTAATTGCAATTGGTACTAAGACAGAGTTGTGTAACTTACTTAATGAAAACACTGCTGTTCAATTAGTCGTTAATAAAGTTGTCGATTCATTTGTAGAAAAAATCGAAGAACTTGAACATGTTGAGCGTGTTGCAGTGAATGAAGAAAATAACGAAATTGTAATCTATCTTTCTAACAATGACATGTTGTTAAAACAAATTGTCGCAATTTCAACAGATGAGAATGTCTCCATTCTATCATTGCGAGTGAAAGAACCCAATCTTGAAACGTTATTTCTACAGCTTACTGGACGTTCACTTAGAGATTAGGAGGGCTTAAATGAAGAGCTTTATTATTGCTTGGAATGACTTTCTCATCCGTGTCAAAGATCGAAAAGGCTTTTTATTAATGTTAATCATGCCATTAATGATTACATCGATATTAGGGTTTGCACTAGGCGGAGTTATGAATAATGAAGTGAAACTACCTCATACGACAGTAGGTGTGTTCGTACCTGATTATGATCAGCTTTCAACAGGGTTAGTCGAGGGACTGTTAAAAAATCCTGATGTGGAAGAGTTTATTGAAGTGATCGATTATTCGTCTACAGAAGAAGTAGAATTAGCTATTGAAGATAACATAGTAGAGGTTGGACTTATCGTTCCAGACAAATGGAGTAACGGATTAATTGAACAGAACATACAAGATGTTAAATTACTTACTAGTTCAAATTCAGACATTCAGTTAATGATTGTCGATTCGATTGTTCGTTCATATGTACAACGTGCACAAATCATTTCGACTACATCACATTTAGTCCTTTCAGATATAGGTCAATCTGTGCCAGTTATGACGGGTGAACAGAATATGGACCATGTTATTTCGGATTTTGTAACAATGTTACGTGTTAGAGCAGAAACTGAACCGTATGATGTTCGTTCTTCTGTTATTGGAGAAAGAGCAGTAACAAGTATGCAATATTATGCTGCTGGTATGGGAATGATGTTTCTATTATTTAACGTCATCGTCGGAGGAAAAGTGTTATTGAATGAACGTACGAATCAAACTTTAGAACGACTTAACAGTACATCAACTAGTAGGGTGGAGATAATATTTGGAAAGTTTTTAGGAACTTTTTTTTATTGTCTGTGCCAGATGATTGTTTTTATAAGTATGACATACGTTTTATTGAAAGTGGACTGGGGATCAAATGTCTTGCAAGTATTCGTAATTGGTCTCGTGTATTGTTTTGCTATTTCTGGATTATCGATCATTATTGCTTCATTGTTACAAGACGATAAAGCGATTGATCTATCGGGTAGTTTAATCGTTCAAATATTTGCATTATTAGGAGGATCGATGGTTCCTATCTATCTGTTTCCTGACATTTTACATAAGCTATCAATGATAGCACCTAACAAATGGGCATTATCAAGTTTTCTAGACATTATGCTAGGTGTGAATTGGAGTGACTTAATGAACACGATTATTGTATTAGCTGCAATTGGTATTATCTCGTTATGTATAGGTACTCTTAGGTTTAAGGTTCGCTAAGGGAGAGTGGATGATGAGTAAGATGTGGAGCATTTGCTTAATTGAACTGAAAAAAGTATTTAAGAAACCTAGCTCGTATTTTGTAATGTTTATTATGCCGATTTTGTTTACATTTATTTTCGGTAGTATGTTTGGTGATGAACAGTACTCCAAACCATTATTTGCACTTGTTGATGAAGATCAGTCACTATTATCAGAGACGTTTAAAGAAAATATTGAGCAAAATAGGCTGTTTTCTATTGAATTGCTTGAAAGAGAAGAAGCGATTGAACGAGTGAGAGATAAATCTTTAACTGGATTGATTATCGTCTCAAAAGGATTTGCTCAAGAAGTGATGATGGATAATCAACCTATCATTGATGTTCACTATTCACCAGATTTTTTAAGCATTCAAGCAGTTGAACAAACAATCGTTAATGCCATCACAGACATTTCTATACATGTAGCAGCAGCAAACGTTTGGAGCAATTATCATACGGAAGATTGGGAATTACTTTATAGCGATTTGACAGATAATACTGCTTCTTTGGGTGAAGGAATTGAGGTAGTAAACATCGCTCAAACCAATAAAACGGGTGAACAAAGCAATATGTCTGCACGAGCAGCTGGTTTTGCGATTATGTTCGTCATGTTTGAGATGTTAAGCGTTACAGGCGTTTTTCTAGAAGCACGCAAAGAGGGAATTTGGTATCGGTTATTAGCTACACCTATATCAAAAGTTCAACTACTTGGTGGATATTTATTAAGCTTCTTCCTAATCGGTTGGTTACAATTTGGTATTCTCATGTTCGTTTCATCATTATTGTTTAAAGTAGTTTGGGGAGATTTATTTGCGAATATCATATTAGTATCTGCACTTATTCTATGTGTAGTAGGGCTAGGGTTGTTCCTCGCTAGTATTGTGCGCACTGTTGAGCAGCAATCAGCAATAGGAACAATTGTAATTGTATCAACGTGTATGCTAGGCGGTGTTTATTGGCCATTGGAAATAGTTCCGGAATTTATGCAGACTATCGCAAACTTCATCCCACAAACATGGGCGATGAAAGGTTTCAATCATATATCAGCAGGAAGTCGTGTAGCTGATATCATACCGAATGTTATAATCCTCATGTCATTTGCAGTCGCTTTCATTGGAATAGGGTTGAAAAGAGTTAAGTATGAGTAAAAGATCTACTTATGGATAAACATTTCTATTGAATTGACGCATACAATGAAGTACATCTTAGGAGGTGGGCTTATGAGCGTTAATGAAAATGGAGAGTTAGAAAGAGACATAGAATTAAATCTGTTAAGGAAAAATGCCACATTAAAAACGAGGATAATAAATAAAGAAGAATATAAGAAAATAGATTGGGGAAGGTTGGGAATTGAGCGGGAATGGGCAATAAAAAATATGCTTGTCGATGTACCTTTTCCTGTTATCAAAAGTAAGAGTTCACTCTTACCCGTATGGAACTTAACTCGTTATGAATTCTTAGAAGTAGATGAAATGCCAGATACGGTTCATCCAAAATTATGGGAGCAAGGAAAATTAAACTTACATTGTGGTCTTTACCAAGTAACCAATAAGATATACCAAGTTCGTGGGTTTGACCTTGCAAACCTCAGTCTCATAAGAGGTGATACAGGTTGGATTATAATAGATTGCTTAACGTCAAAGGAAACAGCCGAAGCAGCAATTCAACTAGTGAACAGTCACTTTGGTGTGATCCCAATAAGTGCAGTAATTTTCACCCACTCTCACGTTGATCACTATGGAGGCGTTTTGGGTGTTTTGGAAAGTGGAGCGACAGAAGGTGTTGAGATTTTTGCACCAAGTGGATTCTTAGATGCTGCGCTAGAAGAGAATGTAACTGCAGGGATAGCAATGACACGCAGAGGTTTATATATGTATGGTGAACTGCTACCTAGAGGTGCGAAGGGGCAAGTTGATAGTGGTATTGGAAAGTACGTATCTTCTGGAACAGTGACACTTGTAAATTCTGCTCAGGAAATTACACTTTCTGATGATGAAAAGTATGTAGAAAAGTGTGTAGACGGTGTTACGTTGCAATTTCAACTAACTCCCGATACTGAAGCACCTGCAGAAATGAATATTTATGTGCCTGAGGAGCAATCATTATGTATTGCTGAAAATTGTACTGCTACACTTCATAACATTTATACGTTGCGTGGTGCAGAAGTTCGCGATCCCGTAGCCTGGGCAAAATACATTCAACAGGCGATTGATTTGTTCGGTGATACATTAACCTCGGTTTTTGAGGTTCATAATTGGCCTCGACATGGGCAAGAGTATTGCATTGATTATATGGAAAAACAAAGAGATCTTTATCAATACATTAATGATCAAACGTTACGATTAATCAATAAAGGATTTACGTTAGAAGAAGTTGGAAGACTAGTGCATTTCCCAGAAAGTTTGCGAAAGGAATGGTACAACAGTTCCTTTTATGGAACTGTGAATCATAATTCAAAGGCAGTGTATCAAAAATATATGGGCTGGTATAACGGAAATCCTGTTGACTTAAATAAGCTATTACCAGAAGAATCCGCAACAAAATATGTTGAATATATGGGTGGAGAAGAAAGAATTATTGATAAGGCGAAAAAGTCCTTTCGGGAAGGAGAATATCAATGGGTAGCAGAAGTGACAAAACAAGTAATTTACGCGAACCCAAATAATCGTGAAGCTAAATTATTGTGTGCAGATGCTTTGGAGCAATTAGGATATATCGCTGAATCAGGGCCTTGGAGAAATGAATATTTGATGGGAGCTCAAGAGTTACGTTACAGCATCATTCCAATTCAACGTTCCACAATTACAAGTGATGTGTTAGATATTATGTCACTTGAACAGGTGTTAAGTATGTTCAGTATTAGACTCGATGGATTAGTATCAGGTAATTATGATTTTAAAATTAATTTTGTCATTCCAGATCGAGAAGAAGCAGCAACAACGGAAGTAAAAAGAGGCATCTTTAGATATATATCAAAAGGACTTGGGGAAGCAGCCGTTACAGTTACAATGTTAAAAGATACGTTATATGAACTTGTTACAACAAATGAGAAGCCAGACAGTGCCTCAATTAAAGTTGTTGGTGACAAATCGAAATGGGATCTATTTTTGTTAGCGTTAGATGAAATTGATCGGAATTTCCCAATTGTAACACCAAAATAATCCACTGATAGATGAATAGAAAATTTAAAATGATGAGAGAGTAGAGCAATCTACTCTCTTTTTTTATGGAAAATAAAATTGTCTACAGATTAATTATATGAAGATTTTATCATTCGAGATTTTAATAAACCTCTATTAAGGTAGTGGAACTAATCGTGTGATGACTCAAGCTTTCCTCTTCATTTAGAATTCTTCAACTATCAAAGTTATAGAGTGAGTTTTCTTATAAATACATGTAAACATATAAAATATATGAGTTTACTATGAGTAGGGTGAAAATGTTGAATAAGAGATACGTATTTCTATTCACATATTCGTTTTTTATGAGTGTTATTACACTAGTGATATAACTAAAATGAAGGTTTAATCTAATATAAGGTTAGATAAGTAAGTAGCAATGGTGTCTGATTAAGATAAAGTAGTTAAGTTATTATTGGGTTTTTTTAACTATTTTATGTGTGCTTTCTTCTGTTAGAAATAGTGTAAATACTGCTTAATAGAAAAGAAATATGTTAAAATGATATTTAAATATATAATATTCAGAAAATTTAGTTAATATATATTTATACAGGTACTTAAGTAATTTAATCATTCTATTCAAAATGAAATAACATTTAACTTATTTTTATATAAAATTAAATTTTTACCAAGTGATTCAAAAGTCCCGAAAAAAATGTTAATTTTTTACTCGAACTTGATGGTAATATGTTAGTTTATGAAATAATAGTAATTAAGACCTATTCGAATACGTATGAAGAATTAGAAAAATCTGATAATTAATTATAAGTAAATAGCTTGGAATAAATAAATATAAAAGTATAATAATATAAAAAAATTTAACGATTTAATACATTAAAGGGAAGGTGTGTTCTTATAACAAGCATGAAGTTTATTTGCGAAGTGTAAATGGTATATTATACTGGAAAAATTGCATAAACGACCTAAATCTTTGTACAAATACAATTATAAAGAGAATATACAATAGAAGGTAAAATAACTTTTATTTACAATTTTGTGATTGTATGTAATAGAAATTAAGTGTTGTAGTTTAGAAAAGTTATAATTTTGGTAAAATGATTTTCTGCTATATATTAATTGGTTAAAGTAGAAGAAAATAGATTAAATTATAGTAAAAATAGCAGTTTACTGAAATTTAGGGATGATAACCCATGTCATAATTTTGTAATGTTGTTACAATAAGTCATATATTCGAAAGGGAGTTGATAGTGTGAAAAGGAATTGGAAGAAAAAATTGGGTACAGTTGCATTGAGTACAGCTTTATTAACAAGTCAAGCAGCATTTGTTAGTGCTGAAGGCGAACTTAAAGAAGCAGCAGCTCAAGCTCAAGAAGAAGTAGTAACTGAAGAAGTAGTAACTGAAGAAGCAGCAGCTGAAGAAGTAGTAACTGAAGAAGCGGCAGCTGAAGAAGTAGTAACTGAAGAAGAGGCAGCTGAAGAAGTAGTAACTGAAGAAGCAGCAGCTGAAGAAGTAGTAGTTGAAGAAGCAGAAGAAGTTGATTCTGCATGGAAGATCAATTCTCAAACAGGAGCAAAGTGGAAAGTAAAAGAAAAAGGTTCTACATTTATTAAAGGAAACAAAGGTGAAAAAGGACAGAAGGGCAAAAAAGCTAAAAATGGGAAAATTGCAGCACAAAAAGTAAAATCTGAAAGTGACGTTCGTGAGTTTTTCAAAGCAAACAAGGAATTCTTTAAAATGAATTCTGTAGATAAAATGGACTTTATTCAATCAGAGACTGATGATTTAGGTATGACACATTATACTTACCAACCTAATATTCAGGATATCCCAATTGATCAATCGAAAGTAATTGTTCACGTAAATGAAGCTGGTGAGATTGTTGCAGTTAATGGTGAATTCCATCCAGAAGCACCAAAAAAGGTTAAACAATCAAAAGAAATATCTAAGAAAGATGCGAGAGAAACAGCATGGGATCACATCAATATCGATCGCGCAGAAGCTGATATTACAGTAAATAATTTAGAAGGTAATGATTTTGACACATTAACTGAAACTACTGAACTAGTTGTATTCCATGATGATGGAGAATACACGTTGGCTTATCATGTAGAACTACAATTTTCAATTCCTGAACCAGGAAACTGGGATATTTGGGTAAATGCTGAAAATGGCGATGTTCTACAAGCTACGAATAAAGTAAAAGAAGTTGCTTCTACTGGAACGGGAACAGGTGTATTAGGTGATACAAAATCTTTAAATACTTTCCTATACAATAATACGTATTACTTATTCGATACAACAAAACCAATGGATGGTGTTATTCAGACGTTTGATTTATTTGGTGGTGGACAATTCAATTTACCGGGTTCTTATGTAACAGATACTGGTAATACGTTTGTTGACGAGCGTCAAAAAGCAGCAGTAGATGCACATTACTATGCTGGTGAAGTATTTGATTACTATTACGATACATTTGGTCGTGAAAGTTACGATGACCGTGGAGCAGATATTACATCAAGTGTTCATTATGGATCAAATTACAATAACGCTGGATGGACAGGTAATCAAATGATTTACGGTGATGGTGATGGCTCATTATTCACATATTTATCAGGATCAAAAGATGTAGTTGGACACGAATTAACACATGCGGTTATTGATACAACTGCTGACCTAGTATATGAAAATCAACCAGGTGCACTAAACGAGTCCTTTGCAGATGTCTTTGGTTACTTCGTTGATGATGAAGATTGGTTATTAGGTGAGGATATTTACACTCCTAACAGAAGTGGCGATGCACTACGAAGCTTATCAGACCCAACTGATTATAACCAACCTGCTCACATGGATAACTTTAGAGTATTACCGAACACTAGAGAAGGAGACTGGGGTGGCGTTCACATCAATAGTGGTATCCCGAACAAAGCTGCTTACCATACAATCAATGCAATTGGTAAATCTAAGGCAGAGCAAATTTATTACCGTGCTCTAACTGTTTACTTAACTCCTTATAGTGAATTTGACAATGCACGTGCAGCATTAATCCAATCTGCAGAAGATTTATATGGATCTAGTACTGCTGATGAAATAGCAGCAGCTTGGGATAGTGTAGGGGTATATTAAGAAGCAGTTTCTATTACTCTAACTATCATTAGTACTTAGATATTGAGAACCTATTAATTGTCGGAAAGTAGCAATGAACGTTAGGTTCTTGGGATTAATTAAAGTGCAGTTGTCGTCATATGGCAACTGCACTTTTTTTATTTTTATATTTTACAAAAATATACTCAATATGTTAATTGTAATCTATTACACCTACGTGTTAACTTAAGAGATTTTTGATTAAGTAAATCAACTTTCATAAGATCAATAATGAATAGCTTGAGCGTAACTTATATTTTAGCAAATGACTAACATGTAGGGATGAGAAAATATTAATCTTAGCACATACAATCGTAATGATTCAAAATGACAACAGGAGTGAATAAAATGAAGAAGAATTGGAAGAAAGCATTTAGTACAGTTGCGTTGAGTACAGTCTTGTTAACGAGCCAAGCTGGATTTGTTGGTGCAGAAGCTAACCCTGATTGGAAGTTGAACTCAGAAGTAGAGTCAATAATGAAAATAGAGTTAAATGGTCCGACGTTTTTAAAAGGAAAACTCACTGATCAAATTGTTACAAATGAAGCCGATATTCGTAAGTTTTTTAAAGTAAATGAAAATCTATTTAAGTTCAATCCCGATACTAAATTAAAGTTTACCTCAGCTGAAACGGATGAACTTGGAATAACACATTATAGTTATCAACCTCAGATCCAAAATATACGAATTGATCAGTCTCGTATACTCGTTCACGTGAATAAGGATGGAGAAATTATTGCGATTAATGGAGAGTTTCATCCAAATGCACCAGATAAAATAAAACAAACAAAAGATATTTCAAAGAAAGATGCTAAGCAAGTAGCATGGGATTATATTAACATCGATCGAGAAAAAGCTAATAACACTGTAGAGTTATTAAATGATGAAGAATTTGAATCTCTAAAAGAGTCTACTGAATTAGTTATTTATCATGAGAATGGAGCTTACTTACTCACTTATCATGTACAACTTCAATTTGCATATCCTTCCCCTGGAAACTGGGATATATGGGTAAATGCTGAGAATGGAGAAATTATCGAAGCTGAGAATAATGTTCATGAAGTTATGGGGACAGGTGTCGGTGTATTAGGGGATACGAAATCAATTAATACATATGAAAATAAAAATTCTTATATCTTATATGATACGACAAAGCCAATGAATGGTGCTATTTCTACATTTGATATTCGCAATCAAACATCTAATTTGCCGGGTGAATATGTAGCAGATCGTGATAACGTATTTGATGATGAGCGTCAGAGGGCTGCAGTAGATGCTCATTATTACGCTGGTGAAGTTTTTGATTATTATTATGATACGTTTGGAAGAGTAAGTTATGATAATCAAGGTTCTGATATCATTTCGACGGTTCATTATGGAAACTCTTTCTATAATGCAATATGGAATGGTAATCAAATGCTCTATGGTGATGGAGATGGAATCACATATACCGATTTTTCAAGTGCAGATGATGTAGTTGGACACGAATTAACACATGCTGTGATTGATTCAACTGCTGATTTTGGGTATCAAGGTCAAACTGGTGCATTAAATGAGTCCTTTGCTGATGTTTTTGGTTATTTTGTAGATAATGAAGATTGGTTATTAGGTGAAGATCTGTTTGTTAAGGGTGGTGCAATTCGAAGCTTTTCTGATCCTACTCAACTAGGTCAACCTGATCATATGGACGACTATGTAAGCAATGGAGGAGCGCACACGAATAGTGGTATTCCGAATAAAGCTGCTTACATTACAATTAATGCTATAGGACAAGCCAAAGCTGAACAAGTCTATTACAGAGCTCTTACAATCTATTTAACTCCTAATAGTGACTTTGCATATGCTCGTCAATCATTGATTCAGGCAGCAGAAGATCTATACGGAACGAGTGTTGCAGATGAAGTAAGGGTAGCTTGGGATAACGTTGGCGTATATGAATAATATGGAGAGTGATGGAGAACATGAAGAAGCTATTCTTTTTATGGATAGTTGTATCGATGAGTTTGTTAGGTCCATTCAATGCTTCAGCTCAAGAATCTTCAGTGCCAAATGCAAGTGAATTAAGTAATCAAGAACCGTTAACACAAAATCTACTCCATACTAAATCTCTCAGTTCTCGTGCAAACGATTATCCGATAATATTAGTACACGGATTAGTTGGTTGGGGACGTGATGAGTTTTTAGGTTATCGATATTGGGGAGGACTAATTGATATTGAAGATGATTTAAATGATTACGGTTATGAAACGCATACTGCGGCTGTTGGTCCATTTTCAAGTAATTGGGATCGAGCGAGTGAGCTATATGCACAAATAAAAGGTGGTACCGTAGATTATGGGGAAGCCCATTCTAAAGAGCATGGTCATGATCGCTACGGTAGAACTTATGAAGGTTTCTATCCAGAATGGGGAGAAATGAATCCAGAAACGGGTGAAATAAACAAGGTTCATTTAGTAGGTCATAGTCTAGGTGGACAAACCATTCGTGTCTTAACACAACTTTTAGCAGAAGGTAATATACAAGAACAAGAATTGACAGAACTTGAGCAATTGTCTCCGCTTTTTGATAGTGAACAAGAATCGTTAGTTAGTAGTGTATTTACTATTTCTTCTCCACATGATGGATCTTCAGCAACTAGATTAGTAGATGGATTGTTTCCAATGACGAAAGACATCATTGCTTTAGCTGCAAGTTCGGCGGGAAACACAGATAGTATCCTGTATGATTTTAAACTCGATCAATGGGGATTAAAAAGAGGTGTAGATGAATCTTTTGAGGATTATGCTGAAAAAGTTTACAATAGTTCAATTTGGTATGATACGAAAGATACAGCTGAGTGGGATACTAGTCCAGAAGGGGCAATGGAGCTTAATAGTTGGGTAGGAGCTCAAGAAGATACATATTATTTTTCTGTATCAACAGAGCAATCATATGAATCCATTTGGTCAGGGCATCATAAACCAGAGTTATTTATGAACCCAATATTTTATTTAACTAGTAGTTTTCTAGGTGGATATTCTGAAAGTGGTGATATTAATATCAATCATGACTGGTGGGAAAATGATGGTGTAGTGAATACAAATTCCATGGATGGTCCTACATTGGGTTCTTCCGATGAGATAGTATATTATAATGGGAATCCTCAAAAGGGTACTTGGAATCATATAGGAGAGTTTCACTCAGTAGACCATCTTGATATTATCGGAATTGGTCTATATGATGTTCGTGATTGGTACCGTTCTGTGGCAGATTTGCTTGGTTCATTACAATAAAATGTAAGTATGGGCAAATAATAAATAGAGCTTTGGTGATATTCAGTAATTATAAAATGTTTACTTGAAAGAAATACAGTTGTCAAGTAATTACAACTGTATTTCTTTGTTCGTAAATTAATTATTATAGAAGAAACTGGGGTAAATCAATTTAAAGGACCTTTAAATTTATCGACTTATTTGACTAAGTGTCTAGAGTTTGATGCTGTTATTAATTGTGCTACCTGAATAAAGCCAAGAAGCTAATTTCTATCCAATTATTTTTCTCATATACAAGTGTCATGTATTAGTTTATTTAAACTTTGATAATCAAAGTTCGTTACTACTAATTTAGAATCATTGATTTTTAGTTTTTTGTTACAATTGATATTGAGAGTATTATTTCGCTTTTATATCTTGTTCTCTCGTACGTCCAGGGTAAAATCGTTTATCATCAAGTAATTTGTTCTCTTTTGCAGTAAGATGATCTGCATGTAACCGATAGAAGACGGTTTTGCTATTTCTTGAAGAACGGTATGAAGATACATGATGTTGTGAAAGTGGTTCACTAAAGTAACCTGGAACATACTTATCAAGCATAACTTGCATTGCGTTTGTTGATTCTTCAACATCGTCTACGATTTCTAAATTACCAAAAATCATGACACTAAAATAGCCTGTACTCGTATGTGCTGGAATCGGATCGGTAATTGTTCCTTGATCTTCAGCTATTGTAAAGCATGCATTCGGGTTTTCTTCAAGAATTCTTTGTTTTCTCCCTTCTTCAGCCCCATGAAAATATATGCAGTTATTTAACCAGACGAAATTGAAAGGCACGACATATGGCATTTGTCCATCAACGAGCCCCAAATAACCTGTTTTCATTCGTTGACAAAATTCATTAACTCTTTCCATATCAGTACACTGGTTTTGATCTCTTCTCATTGTATACAATTAAAATCCTCCTTTTCTTTTGTTAGTTGAATGAGTAAAATTATTGTATTAACAATCTGACTATTCGAAAAGGTACAGTTTTGATATTTATATAGGGGATAGATTGGGAGGGTAGGATGCTAGAAATAACATTAACGTTGGAGCATAAAGGTTATAAACCTATTTATATTCAAGTATACGAGTATTTTAAGAATGAAATTGAAACAGGTCGAATACCACCAAAATCAAAGCTTCCTTCAATTCGTGGTTTAGCTGAGCACTTGTGTATTAGTCGAAATACTATTGAAAATGCATATCAACAATTGATAACAGAAGGGTATGTTCATAGTGAGCCGAGAAAGAGGTTAATAGTTAACGATATTGATAATGCGTTGCTCTCACAGCTTCATTCATCCCAATTACAAACAAATGATGTGAAAGAGCATCGAGTAGAACGATTCTTGTACGATTTTCGATATGGAAATGTCGACCTAGACAACATCCCTCATACGTTATGGAAAAGACAAATGAATGAAGTGTTAGCAATGGATGATGAACACCTTATTTTCTATGGTAATAAGAAGGGGGACCTTCAGTTACGTCAGCAGTTGGCACACTATTTATTTCAATCCAGAGGCATTTCATGTACTGCTGATGAGGTTATTATTGGAGCGGGAATGTATCAGTTGTTAAGTATAATAAGTCAAATGTTTTTGAGAATGCTTGACACGGTTGCAGTTGAAAACCCTTGTTATGACGGAGCACGCAGAGTATTCATCAATCATGGATTTACGATTCAATCAGTTCCACTTGAAAGTGATGGTCTTAGTATTGCTCAATTAGAAAAAGGTAGTGCCAAAGCTGTTTATGTTACTCCTTCACACCAATTTCCTATGGGCATGATTTTACCTATTCAAAAAAGGCTAAGCCTGTTAAAGTGGGCGAGTGAAAATGACAGCTTCATTATTGAGGATGATTATGATAGTGAATTTCGTTATCAAGGAAAACCAATTCCAGCATTGAAGGCTTTAGATCGTAATGAACGAGTTATTTACATAGGAACATTTTCAAAATCATTCATGCCATCAATTCGAGTGAATTATATGGTGTTGCCAAAAAGATTACTGAACATCTATGATACTCATTTTGCAACTTACAATCAACCTGTTGCAACGATAATTCAAAGAACGCTTGCACAATTGCTGGAGAAAGGAATTTTTGAACGGCATATTCGAAAAATGCGCAAAATCTACTCCCAAAAACATACTGTACTCATTGAAGCGATAAAACAGTATATGGGTGAATATGTACATATACAAGGAACCCAAGCAGGTCTACACGTCATTATTCGTATTGAGAATCAAGATGAAGAAAAGCTACTAGACAGAGCATTAGCGTCAGGGATTAACATTTATTCAGCAGATAAATATTGGATGGAACGCCCTAAAGATAATGCGGCTTATTTCTTATTAGGGTTTGGTGAGTTGTCACACCATGACATTGTTGAGGGGATTAAGAAGTTGAGCTACGTTTGGTTTGATGGTGAATAGGACAGTTAGAATACAATTGTGTAATGAATAACATTAATGATTATTAGAATAGGAGCGATATTAAGTGATGAATATAATAAAACAAAATCAGAGCGCTTGGGATAAGAAAGTTGAAGATGGAGCTGTATATACTCAAGCAGTTTCTAAAGAAATAATTGAAAAAAGTAAATCTGGTGAATGGGAAATAACGGTTACAGCAGGCAAACCAGTTCCACGGGATTGGTTTCCTGATTCGTTGAAAGGATTAAAAATTCTTTGTTTAGCATCTGGTGGTGGACAACAGGGACCAGTTTTAGCTGCAGCAGGTGCTGAGGTAACAGTTGTTGATCTATCCAAAAAGCAACTAGAGAAGGATGAATATGTCGCAAAAAGAGAACGCTTAAACCTTAAAACTGTTCACGGTAACATGTCAGATTTGTCTACTTTTGACGATGAAGCTTTCGATATAATTGTCCATCCTGTTGCCAATTTATTTGTTGATGATCTTTCTCCTGTTTGGATGAAAATGTCTAGAGTACTAAAAGATAAAGGAGTGCTGATTTCTGGTTTCACTAATCCACTGCTATTTATCTTTGATGATGAAGAGGATCAGAAAGGAAATTTAGTCGTGAAAAATTCGATTCCATCTTGTTCATTGGACAATTTAACAGAAGAAGAATTGCAAAAATATATTAGCTCAAATCATACAGTTGAATATGGACATACACTAGAAGATCAAATTCAAGGACAAGTTGATGCTGGTTTCGTAATTGCTGGATTATATGAGGACGATTTTGGAGGGAGAAGACCGTTAGATAAGTATATAAAATGTTTTATTGCCACAAAGGCATTGAAAATGAAGGTTAATTAAATAGTAGTTTGAAAAGTTGGATGATTAAAATATAACAAAACTGCTCAGAGAGAATTAGAGCAGTTTTGTTTGTATGTTGATAAGTATAGATTACAAAATGAATGTATTAATCGTATACATAACTACGTGAATGGTTCAGTTCATGATGAAGTAATAAATTAATCTATCAATTCCAAATTAAAATGGGTTATATAAAGTTTTTTCACGCTTGTTAAAATTGCGGCTCTCAGCATTAAATTTCACTTGCTTATAAATAAATCCAACTGTCATTAATGCAATCACGATTAACATAATAGGTGAAGAGAATAACAAGAATCCGAGCAAGATTATGATCATTAGGCCAGTCGATATTTTTACGATCTTCTGATCAAATAGTTTGATTGCTGCTAGCATCGTTACTAATACGTTGCTAATAAAGAAACCATCAGCAAGTGCAACGATTTGTGTAACATTAATCCACTCCATGAAAATCAGGAAAAATACAAATAAGTGAGAAATACTTATCGCAAGAATACCACCTAATGGAACATTGTTTTTCGTACGATAGCCTAACTTTTTAGGAAGTACATTTTCAATCGCTAATGAATTAATTAGTCTTGCTGCAGCTCCAATAAATAAAATGACAGAAGTCAAACATAAAGCAGGTGCTATTACACCAATTATGAAACTAGTGGATGTACCAAAAACAGGTGTTAAAATTGTTGCTATAGTTAATTGTGAATCGCCTCCTATATGTGGCGGATTTGACCATTGAATCGCCGCAGCTACTACTAAACATACGACCGTAATGATTAATGCACTAAAGCCAACAGCTTTCGGAACAGTTTTCTTAATGTTTTTGACTTCATTACTATAGTTACCAATTACTTCCCAGCCTACTATTGTCCAAAATAGTAATAACAAGCTGTAACCGAAGTTAGAGGAATCAAAACTCGTTGTTATTAGCTCTGCCTTCGGGTATTGAACCAATGAAGTAACTCCACCAGTAAATAATAATAGTGCAGAAACGGAAGATAATACGAAAGCAATTTTCCCAACGAATGATACTTTCATTAATAGGATTAAAATCGTAATGCCCATTAAAAGAAAAGCGATTGATTCCGTTGATAAGAAATCATTCAAAGGAATAAATTGAGCAGCTGTCATCAATACTGCAAGAGGTCCAAATGCCACAGCTCCTATTAAGAAGAAGGAAGCTAAATATTTAATGTATTTTCCGAATACAACTTCAATCGCCTGGGTCACGCCGGAATCACCAGGATATCTGATGCTTAGTTGACCAAATAAGAAAGCGAAGAACCAATTAATCAACATGATTGTAGTCCATGACACAATGGCATAATCTCCTGCTACATCATATATAATTGGTGGCAATAAAATAATGCCTGATCCTAAGATTGGACCGATAATAAGACCACTTAATTGTAATGCATTTAATTTCTTTTCATTCATGAATATCACCTCGTAAAATATATATTACTATGGACTGTATTATCAACGTTAGCTATAATTTTTGATAGTAACTATCAAAAAAGGTGATGATTAGAAATGGATATTGATTATTATCGTACTTTTGTTGAGGTTGTAAAATGGAAAAACTATACTAAAGCAGCAGAACAGTTAGGGTATGCTCAATCGAGTGTAACTACTCAAATGAAAAAGATCGAAGCGGCTTACGGTGTACAAATATTTGAAAGATTAGGAAGAGGTATGCATTTAACGCATTCTGGAGAACAGTTGTATCAATATGTTTTGAAAATCATAGCTTTAGAGGATGAGGCGAGGCAACGGTTAAAATCAACAAAGCAATTAAATGGAACACTATCCATAGGTACGGTTGAATCATTAGCTACGTTTGAACTCGTGAAACATTTTCAAACCTTTCATGAAAAACACCCACAAATTAAATTTCTCGTGCAGTCAAATATGTGTACACAATTGTATCAAGGTGTCTTAAATGGTACATATGATGTAGCAATTGTTATGGATCGTAAATATTTACACGAAGACCTTAGAAAAGTAGTGTTGCGGAAGGAAGAAATGGTACTAGTCGGCTGTAAAGATCATCCACTCTCAAAAAAACAAGAGGTTACTGTAACCGATTTACAAGATGAGACAATGATCTATACAGAAAAAGGATGCTCATACCGAACGATGTTAGAAGAGGCTTACCGAAGAGAAGGAGTTATTTGTGGTTCATCATTAGAATTTAACGGTATTGAAGCGATAAAAAAATGCGTTCATTCAGGTTTAGGTGTATCGTTATTACCGAAAATTACAGTTCAAAAGGAAATTGATGAAGGTAGCTTATCTCTCATTCCATTAAATGAACCAAATATTGAAGTTTACGTGCAACTCGTTCTACACAATCGTAAGTGGATGTCACCAGCTATGAACGAATTCATCGCATTGCTAAATCCTAGCTTAATAGTAGAACAGTAATAAATCGTCTAAAAATGAAAGAGTTAAGTATCAATTAAAGATATAACAACATAGGAGCATAATGTATATGCTTACTAGACTTGAAAACTAAAATTTTAATTGTTAATTATTTATAGAAAATAGTGGGATAAATGGAATTGTGTTATATTGAAATAAATATTAATTGATTGTGAGGCATAGAGAATGGAAGTAAGATTAACTAAATATCGCATTAAAGAAGGTAAATCAAAGCGTGTAGATGAGTGGATGGATATGTTAAACGAAAACATGGATAAAGTGCTTATCATATTAAAAAATGAAAACTTGTACGTCGAAACGATGTTTCGTGAAAAAAGTTCTGATGGGGAATTTTTATATTGGTATGCAATAAAAGGCAGGGAAGTAGAAGTAGAGTTAACAGAAGAAGAAACTAACAATAAAAACGAAATTATCAAAAAACATATGGAGTTTTGGGAAGAATGTATCGTTCCAGAAGAACAACCAGTTATTAATACTGAAGTGGTTATGATCCCTAAAAATATCCAAGAGAAAATGAATTAACTTACATAAGGGAAAAAGTTGTTTTGAAATTTAATTAATAGGTAAAGGTTTAACATTAAGAAGGCTAATTGTTCATTAAGTTTAGTGAATAATTAGTCTTTTGTTTTTTGAAATAGTTGTAAAACTCAGATTGCAAGTAATGGAGATTCAAATAGTGATGGGGGAATAAGTTTGAAAAAGAAACTGATAGGTTTTGTGTTTCTTATTACATTGTCGCTCTTGTTAGTGTACGGAATATTAAATTTAAAAACAATTGAAGTTGAAAAAACTGCAAGTAAAAGCGAACATATAAAAAACATAGCAACAAAAAATATTGATATAAAACAAGCTCAGCAATTAGTTAACTTCAAAATAATAGATATAGAGGAACTTCCGCAAGGGTTTAATCGAAAACAGATAGATGCTGAGGTTCCTCCAGAAGATGTTGGTGGAAGAGAACACTTAACAAGAATAACGTTTTGGTATTCGGATGGAAATGAAAATATGATTGTGTTTGAACAAACAGGTCACAAGATGAAACCTGGGAATGAGAGGAGTAATGAAGAAATAAAAATCGATTACTTAACAGTATATAAAATTGATTGCGATTGTGATAATCGATTTGCTAAGAAAGTGACTTATTATTGGTATGTAGATGATAATTCATATTTTGTAGATATTATTGGGGGTGTTCAAAATGAAATACAAATACTTAAAGTATTAATAGAAAAGACGAAATGATAATCGTAGCGTTTTCATATTGGACTTTTTCAATTTTTTCAGTATGACTTATTAAAGAAAATATCGTTTGATTTTTATATAATTTGGAAGAATTGATTTAATTTTCAGTAATTGACAATTCAAATAGCTATTTTTATACTAGGTACTAATACCAAGTGTTGTATAATTAAAAAGGGGTGAAATCTAGTGGGAAAATCGAAAGCTCGCATCACAGCAATTGGCACCTACGTTCCTCAAAAGAAATTGGTGAATGAGGATTTAGAAAGAATGGTTGATACGAATGATGAATGGATTGTTCAACGGACTGGTATGAAGGAACGAAGGATAACAGGGGACGAAGAATTTGCATCACATTTAGCTTATCATGCGATTGAAAACATGATTGAGAAGTATCAAAAAAATATACAGGATGTTGATTGTATCATTGTTGCTACAACAACCCCAGATTATGCGTTTCCTAGTGTAGCTTGTCAAATTCAAAGTCATTTTAATATAACGAGCACAGCAGCTTTTGATTTAAATGCTACGTGTGCTGGTTTCACGTATGGCTTACATTTGGCAAACAACTTAATTACTTCGGAGGCACATAAAAAAGTATTAGTTGTTGCTACTGAGACGTTATCAAAAGTTACTGATTATGAAGATCGAACGACGTGTATCTTATTTGGTGATGGTGCTGGAGCAATGTTAATGGAATTTGATGAAGAGAGTCCCAGCTTTTTAGCAAGTCATATGGGTACGAACGGAGATGGAGGTATTCACGTTTACCGAACAACCTTTGCAACTACTATGGGTGAAAAACCACTAAATTCCACAGGATTAATGGTACAAAACGGTAGAGAGGTGTATAAATGGGCAGTTCGAACAGTACCTCAAGGAATGGAGCAACTATTATTTAAAGCAGAACAAGATATGGAAGATATTAACTGGTTTATACCACATAGTGCGAATCTAAGGATGGTCGAGTCAATATGTGATAAATCCCAATTCCCTATTGAAAAAACATTAACAAGTATGAAGTATTATGGAAATACATCTTCTGCCTCTATTCCACTTGCATTAAATTTAGGAATAGAAGAAGGGAAGGTTAAGGCCGGAGATACATTATTGCTCTATGGTTTTGGTGGTGGACTCACACATTTAGGGTTGCTTTTGACATGGAATATTTAAATGATTTAAATTCTGAATTTTTAGTCTATTGATATTACTGATGTCTAATTAGCCGATTATATCTTTAAATTGAGGAACACAAAAGCATAGCTACCGTGTTCCTCAATAATCAGATTGAAATAATTTTATGTTCTAAAAATATTAAATGTTTAATGTGTATACTCATAGGAAGGAGAGTCATACGCTAATTCTTCTTTAGCATACGTATAGAAGAATTGAATAGAATCCCCTGCTTGTAAATCAGTTACAACATATTCCCATTTCCCATTGTTTTCAGATGCTTTTACATTTTGTTGGGGGTTCTCATTCACAGTATAGTGAAAGTCAACAAATGTAGATGATCCTGAAGTTGGTGAGAAAATAAATGTGACACTAGAAGGCTCATTTTTTACCATTTCAATTGAAAAATCATCTTCTACAATAACGGTATCATTATCAGTATCACTATCATCATCAATTGGTTCATTAGTGAAAGTAAACCAATTCAAGATACCAAGCCCAGTTTCAGCTTCACTATTGAAAACTAGATATAAGTCGTGAATTCCTGTGGTATTTGATATAGTCGCTGTACTTGTTATCCAATTGTCTAATCCATCAGTATTCGTAAAGTCAATTGTGCCTATCAATTCACCAGATTCGTTATCAAGCCTTAAATCAACTGTTCCTCCAGTTGATTCAGAAGCAAACCTAGCTTCTATTCCTGTTGCTCCACTTCCAAAATCAACATTTTCATATACTAGATAATCGCCATTGTCGATTGAGCTTATGTTTAAATCTCCATCTACATCAGATGTTTGTTCAGTTTCAATTCCATTCATAGAAGTATATAACTCGGCTTCAATTCTTTCAAAAGCATTTATTATGGTGTCATTATCAGGTTGTTCTCCTGAGTCAGTATCGTCGTTACCAATATTAAATTGGTGTGGTTGAACAGTTACTATCGTACCATCTGAGAAAGTTACTGTTTTTTCTGAATTAGTCATATTATATACGACATAGGTTTTTGCATTGTTTTTAGTAAATACTGCATAAATTGGGTAATCAGCTGTTATAGTAGGATCAACATTTCCTAATGCATTTAAATTGTGAATCCAATGATATGTGTTTGCTTTTGTATTCCCACCTTCTGGTACAAACACATTTTTTCTCTCGTTAAACTGGCGAATCGCATCTTCAGGATTCTCGATCGCACGGTACATCCAAACGAGATCCTCCCAAGCATCCCAACTATCTCCACCATTTTCAGATACTAACGCTTCATAATTACGTTTCGTATATTCTGGATATTGTGTTAAATAAAGTGATGCACCTGTGATAGGTAACCAGTTGATGCCATGAACTTCCTCAGGATTATTAGTCCACCAAACAGCATCACCAACTGTTTTTCCTCCCCAAAGCATACTTGCAGTCTCACGAGTAAAGTCTGGATTATGATTTTCACCAGTTACATCAAACCAATATTCATTAATTGCATTCATTTCAGTAGTAAATAAGTAAATACCTAAATCACGAAGCTCCTTATTGTCTGTTGCTTCACCCCATAGAATAATACCAGCCCAAGCATTCATAGCTTCAGATGATGATTCATTGTTGTTTCCATCAAAGAATTTTGCGTGACCAGAAGCCCAAGTATGTCCCGCATACATATCAAAATTCCTTAAGAATGGAAAAACTTCATCATTTCGCTCCATGTTCGCGATATCTTTTATTAAGAGTTCGACCATTTGTCCCCATTGATCATTGCTAGCCCATTCTTTATCAACTCTTGCTATTTCCGCAGCAGCTTTAATAAAGTAACCGTAATGGAAATGGTGATCATTCATTTCTTGAACTGAACCAAAACTGTCTGGATAACCTAAAAGAGTACCCCAATTATCATTGTAATAAAATAAACGTTCTCCATTTAAGTTCCCGCTCGCATCACTTGCAGTTAGCCAATCTTCTAACCCATTTTTCATTTCTTGTCTGAATTGATTCGCTGCATCATTATCATCAACTTGCTCAGCGATTGGAGCGAGTGTCGCAAGTTCACCTAACCGTTTTCCAAAATAATAAGTATCATTAGAAGTATCAACTTCAGTTTGTGCTTCATTTATATAGTTTGTTAACACTGATTTATCGTAAGTTCCTAAGTCAGGTAATGATGGTAATACACCATTAAAAATCAATGTTGTTTTGAATGAATTCCCTTCTGCAACCTTCATCGTTCCACGAACAGAATCAAACGTGTAGTCTAGGAGAGGTTGACTCGTATTCTTCCATTGATGTGGATATAGTGTAAAGATCGTACCTTCGTTAGAGCCCTCTTTTGCTTCTGTTTCAAACATAAACGTTGTTTCTACCTCACTCGTTGCCTCGTTGTATGACCAATCAACCTTTGTGTCAACAACATGTGAGTATGCATACTGCTCAAATTTCTTTAATGTTTCGATTGAATTATCAGGAAGCACAGCTACCGAAAAATAATTCTTTCCGTTTAGATGATTCGTTAATGTTTTTGTGTCCATTCCTGACCATGTTGATCCAGTTGGACCAAACAATGCATAATGACTTCCTTTTTCAGTTGTAATACCTAATACGTTACTATTTTCATCACCATACCAAACTGTAGGAGGAATAGAAGGTAATGTGATCCGTGGCTCTCCTCCTTCATATTCAGCATAGACAAATGGTGAACCGTGACCGTATGTGACATGAAGAGAGCTTTCACCATTTTTATATTCATTCGTGACAAACCAGTCACTAAATTCATCAACTTTTGTATTTTCAAATGAGCTTGTCCCTGTATGACCAAGGACAAAATCATCGATATCATTCATCCAGCCTTTCGTAAATCCTCCTAACCCTTCAATATTGTTACTAGGGTTATAAATTCTAAGTCCAGATGGTTCATTGATCATCGCTAGTGGGTGTGGATATTGAGCGTTCGAATATTGTTCCCAAGCTGTTGAGCTCCACCAATCATTTGTCGGCATTGCTCCTGTTATATTAGGTGTTTTATAGATAGTATCCTGCACATCAGACACACCAACAGGCTTAACTGTTGAATAACTACCAGCACCTAATTCAACTTCTCCAGAAAACGCTTTCACAGATGGGGATAACAATGAACTTGACAGAACTGTTGCTGAAACAATCGTAAGTAACTTATTCATAAACTTCCTCCTCATATATTATAAACCCCTAATTTAATAGGGATATTTATATATATTATTTACATTTTTTGTTATTACAACTATTGTTATGTTTTAAAAGTTTGATAGTTAACTATGTATTTGAGGAGTGGAGATTGAAATAAAATTAAATGTAAGTCAATTGAGGAGGAGGTTATTTAATAGATGATTGATGGTTAACTAAATTTCATAGACATATTAGAAATGTTTGGATAAAATTGTATATGTTATTAATTTAGAGAGAGGATGGTATGGATGCCATTAACCTTTGCCCATCCTGCGGCTATATTACTGTTTCCAAGGAAGAGCAAGTGGGTGAATTTTACTGCACTTGTATTCGGTAGTATGGCACCTGATTTTGAATATTTTCTTAGAGGGCAGCCTTATGGATTATATGGACATACAATTTCAGGATTCTTTTATTTTAATTTGCCATTCGTGATTTTGTTTGCTTACATTTATCATAAGTTAATACACAAAACACTCATGCATCATGTTCCAGTTGTTTTGCAAGATTCCTATATTGATAGGTCAACTAATAATAAGATGGTGAACAGCATTGTTTTTGTTTATTCTGCTATTATAGGCATGTTTACACATGTAATTTGGGATTCGGTTACACATGCGAATGGTTTTATGGTGGTAAAGTTCTCATTCTTATCTAAACAAATAACCCTTTTTCAATTTAGGGTTCCAGTGTACAAGTTCCTTCAACACGGAGGTACTTTATTTGGTTTAGGTATAATCATCTTATATTTGTTTTTTAGAAGTAAGTACTTTGGTCAACGAGATATTACAAAAACAACTAAGCAGAAAATTCACTTTTGGATATCTCTTATTGCTGTAGGAGGCTGTATCATTCTAACTTGGTATGCAATTGATTATGTGCCATTGTTTAATTACGGAATAGCGGTTATGAGATTTTTTGATTCAATGATTATTAGTTTGTTGATTATTTGTGTGTATCATTCGTTAGATGATAAAAAAGTTAAAAAGCAAAGTTAGCTCAGGAAACAGTCTGAAGCAAGCTTTGCTTAGTATGGTAATATAATAAAAATGAGAATTGTGATAATGATTTGTACAACGATAATAAAATTTGATCTCTTCTTTGAATTTCATATGCTCTTCAAGAGAATAAATGTTCCATCGTTCTACTAATTTAAGAGATGTTAAAAAAGTAACAATATCTTATATAGAAAACTTTTAATTCACTTTTTAAGAGCTTGTTAAATTTCGTTTATATCTAAGAGATTTATATCCTTCTTCTTCTGGAAGGCCGTGTGCAGGGTGTTCGCTATCGTATATAAAGCCTACTTTTTCATAAAAAGGTGTTCCTATTAAATTACCTTTAATAACAGAAACATATTGTTGTTTTGCTCCACGTTTGATTTGATCCTCTGTTATAATTGCTAATAAGTTACTGCCTATGCCTTCTCGTTTTCTATTAGGGTTTAAATATATCACATATAACTCAGCTATCTCAGGAGCAACAAATCCCCCTCCACCAGCACCAATAACTTGTCCATTCTCTACCGCAACAAACCAACCGTTCCACTCTTGACTGATGTTTGATAACTCATTTTTAATTCTATTCTCATTGTAATACTCCATTATGATATTTTCTATGTGGTCCATTTGTATCAACTCTGGATATGTATTTCGATATCCATCTGAACAAACTTGAATAATTCCCTTAACATCTTCTAATCTTGCTTTTCTATATTCAATCATTTGACCTATGCCTCCTTTTATAATTGCTTACTTAAGTACTTTCTAGTTATATATATTTTATCATTTGTAATAATTAGAAAAAAATATTCTTGATTTAGAAATTGACAATGCTAATTAAAGCTTAATTTTATAGATACGAGTTTATTAAGGGATATAAGTCATTTTAATACATTGAAAGTTCTGAAATAATACCTTTGTAATCTTGCTCTTCCATTCGTGAAAGGTTACATACATTTACTTAGCGAGGTATACTGATTACCGAGGTGATGTTATGATGGATAAAGTTTTTGAAAAAGAAAATATGATCATTCAAAGGCAGAAAGCTCTTGAGCCAATTGATTGTAGTTTGACAGAAGAAAGGTGGCAAGCTATCGTTTGCAACGATGCCTCCTACGATCATAACTTTTATTATGGAGTGAAAACAACGGGTATTTTTTGCCGTCCATCATGTAAATCAAAAGAGCCGAAACGTCAAAATGTTCGTATATTTTCAAGTGCGGAAATGGCATTATCTGAGGCGTTTCGTCCTTGCAAACGTTGTAAACCAAACGCTTTACGAATGCCAGATGAGGATTGGGTGGTAAGGATAACAGAATATATTGATAAGCATTACGTAGAATCACTTACTTTGGATCTATTGGCTGATATTCATCATGGAAGCCCTTATCATTTACAACGAACTTTCAAACGTATAAAGGGAGTTTCACCGATGACCTATATTCAAAATGTACGTATTTCAAAAGCAATGGAGTTGCTTACAATCACTGAACTATCAATAATCGAAGTCAGTATGGAGGTTGGTATTTCAAGCCCAACACATTTTACAACATTGTTTAAAAAGATAACAGGAAAAACGCCTACAGAATATCGAAAAAGCAATAAAAAACCGAATTAAAGACAAGATTGACTAAATGCTTGATTATAAAGCTACTTGATATACAAGTTGGAGCATAAGTCAATCTTGTTTATTTAAGTGAATGTTACGATTATTCAAACTCTTGTTAAAGTAAAGGTTTTGACGGCCTTAGCAGATTCTTTGTTCCTTTATTTATAAGAGATTTAAAATTCCCCCATATGCAGTTTCCATCAATAATTGTTGACACAAGCCTCCATATTATATTTAGCCTTCACGACTTTTTGCTAAAAAAGGTTCAGCTAGCCTCGAGGGATGTAACTTAGGGCCAAGGCTGAAGAATTCACAGAAATTCATGATTAATGGTTTCCATTTTTCTGGGTCGATATAGTTTTTTTCTCCATCCATTAGAAGTTCTTCATCAACATGTGTATGAACCATCTTTAATTCTATTGCAACAAGTGCGCTCGGTTCATCAAAAGGATGAATATTTTCGACATATGCTTCTAGTTGAATTGGACATTCTTTTACTAAAGGTGCGTTTACTGATCTTGAGTCAATAGGAGAAAGGTTTGCAATTTCAAATTTGTTTCGTTCGTACACATATCCCATATCTTCTTTATAATCAGGTACTGGATTTCTGGCTGTTAATAGTGCTAGTTTATCTACAGAACTTACGAGATCTGCGGATGGCATGTTTAGAACACATTGACGTTCCCTTAATAAGTTTTGAACAGTTTGAGAATTACTGCTCATTCCGATCATACATGATTGATTTAACCACCAAGATGAAGAAATTGGTGTTAGATTTGGTGTGCCGTCCTCATTTCTTGTACTAATCAAAATGACAGGAGTACCAAAGTAAAAAATCTTTGAATCAATTGTTTTATGCATATCAACACTTCCTTTGTATTAATAATGATGATTACAAGCAAATTATATGGTCTTATAGAAGTAAAATCCTTCTAATTCTTGCTTTCTAATTTTTGAATGATGTTTAAGGAACGGGTGAATGGTAGCAACGACTCTACTGCAAACCTTTAGTAGGTTAATGAAAGTTACTTTTGAGAAATAAAATAATACAATTGAATATAGTAGTGTTCAGTGTGGATTCACTGGATTTTCTATTAGATTTCAGGTATTATTTACCACACGGAGAGAAGTTAAAGTTTAGAAAAAACGATAATAAAGTTGATTATGAAAGAGCACTTGTAGATGCGCTTTCTTATTTTTGAATACTAAGAAAAAGGTGTGAAATGATTGATAACGTTAAAATCTAAGAGAGAAATTGATCTTATGCAAAAATCGGGGATGTTATTGGCATCGTGCCATAAGGAAATAGGTAAAATAATTAAACCAGGTATAACAACTTTAGAGATTAATGATTTTGTTGAGAAATATTTGCGAGAACATGGAGCAACACCAGAGCAAAAAGGGTTTAAAGGTTATAAATATGCTACATGCTCATCAATAAACGATGAGATTTGTCATGGATTTCCGAGGCAGGAGCCTTTAAAAGATGGTGACATCGTAACGGTTGATATGGTCGTGAATTTAAATGGAGGATTATCTGATTCAGCTTGGACTTATGCGGTAGGCGAAATTTCTGAAGAGACTCAAAATTTGCTTGACGTGACACGAAAAGCATTGGATAAAGGGATTGAAATGGCATATGCAGGAAATAGAATTGGAGACATTGGATATGCTATTCAATCTTATGTAGAACCTGAAGGGTTCTCTGTTGTAAGAGATTTTGCAGCTCACGGTATTGGACCAACATTACATGAAGAACCACAAATTCCTCACTATGGTGAACAGGGTAAAGGTATACGACTTAAAGAAGGAATGGTTATTACAATTGAACCGATGATAAATGCAGGTAAGTGGCAAAGTAAAATGGATGATAATGGGTGGACTGCTAGAACTGTTGATGGACATTTATCGGCTCAATATGAACATACAATTGCTATAACGAAAAATGGTCCTATAATTTTAACAGAACAATAATATACGGATGATAAAGCTTAAGTGGGAAATGCTTAAGCTTTATCACCTGTCAACTAACGCTATGGATCCAACATTAAAGCTAAGAAAAACAACGAAGTATAAATGGTGTAAAGTTCCAGTTATTACATGATAGGTTCAACTAACCTTAAGTGGTTGATGGAAGTTTTATTTTATTTACAACTCATTTTCCTGTTCATAGAATTGCACGACTGACTTCGCCATCTTATAAATATTTTCTTTTAATGTTACGGGGTGATTGATTTTGATTTGATTGCCAAACCCAAGAATGTATTCTCTCGCTTCTTGTTCTGAGTCAAAGCTCATCGTGATTGGAATCCAACCGTTCTCTAGTTGTGAATCGACTTTTATCGTTTGGATAAACCGTCCAGTAAATGTCAGCCTTTGAATGATAGATGGAGAGGCTTCTACCACGACTTCATATTTTGGCAAACTTCTGATGAACTGTTGTGTTGAATTACTCCAATACGTTGACAAATCAAAGTCGATTGGCCGTGTGAAAGTATCTTCAGTCATCATGACTGAAATCATTCTAGAAGCTCGGTAATTACGGTATTGACCATTTGAAGACGCAACTAAGTACCATTTACTTCCTTTAGCAACTAGCCCCAACGGTTCAACGATACGCTGAGTACACTCTCCATCTGCCTTTTCATATTCGATTTTTAGTTTTTTTTCGTTCCAGATCGCTTGCTGCAGGATCTTGAATGACTCGATCTTTTCAGTAGACTGTTTCCAAGTCGTTGTATCAATATGAATTCGATTCCAAACATCACTCGTCTGTTCCTGTAATGAAATTGGAATTGAGGCAAGTAGTTTTTGACGTGCTTCTTTCCATTCATCTGATAAATTCAGATCATTAAGTAAATGTGATGATGGTGAAATGAATAAGGAGACAAGTTCATTTTCTTTTAGACCAGTCAATTTTGTTCGGTATTGCTCAAGTAACTGCCAACCCCCAGCTTTTCCTCGAACTGCTACTACGGGAATACCTGCCGCACTTAATGCTTCCATATCTCTATGGATCGTTCTTGTATTTACCTCTAACTGTTCTGCTAGTTCTCGTGTCGTTAATTTTCCTCTATTTTGTAATAATAATAAAATGCTAATTAACCTGTCCGCTCGCATATTTAATCCTCCATGATGAAATAATGGGTAATAATGATTTCAGGTGTATCAATGTAAGCTAAAAACTAAATATATAGAAGCTAGGATAGTATTCAAACTTTCCTTTTATTATATGACAAAGGGTGTCATCATTACGCGGTAAACTATGATCATATTACAAGAAGTGAGGATGATAAACATGAAAGCTTTAAAAGGAAAAATAGCTGTAGTTACTGGTGCAACTCGAGGAGCAGGTCGAGGTATTGCGATGATGCTTGGTGAAGCGGGTGCAACTGTATACGTAACAGGTAGAAGTACTAGGGGGAATCTTTCTGCAATGGGAAGAAAAGAGACGATTGAGGAAACAGCCGAACTTGTTTCAAGTCAAGGCGGAATAGGCATTCCAGTTAGAGTTGACCATACGTGTGAAGAAGATGTAAAAGAATTATTTGAAAAAGTTAAAAAAGAACAAAATGGTCAACTTGATATTTTAGTGAATGATGTATGGGGAGGCGATCCACTCACTGAATGGGAGACACCTTTTTGGAATCATAATTTAGATAATGGTTTACTTATGCAGAAGAATGCGGTTCAATCTCATATTATAACGAGCCATTACGGTGTACCTCTTATGGTGAAGAATAAAAAAGGATTAGTGATAGAGATTACTGATGGAGTTGATTATCAATATCGAGGTAACTTATATTATAGTTTAGCGAAAATTTCTGCGATCCATTTAGCTGAAGCGATGTCTCAAGACTTATCTCCTTACAATATTACAGCATTAGCAGTGAGCCCAGGCTTTCTTCGTTCAGAGGCGATGTTAGATTATTTCGGTGTCTCAGAAGCTAACTGGCAGGAAGGTGCGAAAAAAGATCCACATTTCATCGCATCAGAAACTCCGTTCTTTCTTGGCAGAGCTATCGCTGCATTATCCAGTGATCCTAATGTACATGAAAAAACGGGGCAAGCACTTAGTTCATGGGGATTATGCAGAGAGTATGGATTTACAGATATTGATGGAAGAAAGCCTGATTGGGGTAAACATTTTGAAGAAAATGTATTGAAGAAAATGTAAAATAAATTCCTACAAGAGTAATGTTCTTATTTTTATCATTAAGGTTTGTTTTAATGTTGATGTAAAAAAGCCAATCCTATTATTTCGAAATTAGAGGGGGTTTCCATAAATCTGAACTTGAATTAATTAAGGGTGAAGTGGATAACGTACTGAAAATTAGTGCACCTCCTTATTGTCTTATCAAATTGTTATTATCAATTTGAGGATCTGCATTCTTGTATAACTCTCAAATTCAAGTCGTAACTTCTCATTAGCATTTGTGAGAAGATATGATTTGTACATATAGGATGAAATTAATAATAAGGATAGTTTAGTATAGTCATTTCTATTCTTCGCATAATTTTTGTTAACGATTTTTAAATCAAGTAATTTGAAAATCATTGTATTTTAATACACTGGTTCTCCTAAACTTTCAGATTGTTCGGATTATTACTGTAGCGCATGCTATGTTTGACTTTAAAATAACAATAGATATATAGGGTAATGTAAGTTTGTTTCCCTGTAGTGAATAAGCTTTATTTCTACTTATCTCACTTCTTCTGCTCGTTTCCCTTACTTTCCCACCTATTTTACCCCCTACTCGTGGCTTACATCTAACGAAAATATAAATATGGTTTATTCGCGATGCAATGGTACAAAATCAATAATTATTTTTTTTTAGTAAAAATGTCAACTAAAAAACTAATAATTTGATTGGAATTTACCTGTATAAATAGTACATTATTAGTATAGGTGAAGGAGTGAACATCATTGAATATCATAATTACTGGTGCAACAGGATTCGTGGGAACACGATTAACTAAAGAATTGTTAGAAAAAGGGCACAACGTATTTGCGTTAGTGCGCAGTGAACGTAAAGAGAAGATGCTTTATGAAAAGCTACCTGAAAATTTAACTCAAAATCTTAATATATTACGTGGAGATATATCATCCGCATTACTAGGTCTATCTGAAGGTCTATGTAATGAATTAACTTCTAAGATTGATACAATTTATCATGTAGCTGCATATCTATCATTTGATGATAGTGAACGTGAACGTACGTTTCAAATAAATGTAGGCGGTACCAACAACGTTCTTGAGTTTGCCAAAAGAATAAAAGTTCAAAACTTTTTCCACGTGAGCACTGCTTATACGTTAGGAAAGAAAGAATTCGGTAAGGAAGAATTACATTCAGTAGATAATGAGTTTGTTAATAATTATGAAGAAAGCAAATGCCATGCTGAGCATTTATTAACAGAGTACAAAGACAATTTCAATATTAGTATATTCCGTCCGGCTATTATTGTTGGTGATTCGAAAACAGGTGAGGCTGAATCAAACTTTGCTTTATACGGAGTATTACGCAGTTTCTCATTATTGAAGAAGCGGATCGAGCGCAATAAAGAGCTATTAGAAAAAAAGATAAAGTTCATGTGTAATGCACATACTAATTCGAATTTTGTGCCTGTTGATTATGTAACGAAAGTATTAGTAGCAGGTCTTACACATGCTGAAAACGGTAAAATCTATCATATTACGAATTCAAATCCGCCATCACATCAAGTTGTATTTGAACTGATGAAAGAGGCGCTGAACTTAAATAATGTTGAACTTGTGCCAGTGACTTATAAAGGAGTCTTAAGTAAGATGGACAAGTTTGTCAATTCAGCTGCACAAGTATTTCATCCGTATATGGAGAAGTCAGTTCGATTTGAAGACAAGAACACAAAGCTATTACTGGAAAGAGCGAGCGTGCAACCTGTTGTTATGGATAAAGAGATGTTGCGCAATATTATCTTCGCTTTTAGTCGTCCAGTACGTGTATAGGTGACTAGCTTATGAATATGTATTATGAAGTTCATAAGAGCCATCCAAGTCATGAGTGGATTTGTTTCTTTCATGGATTAGGTGGCAGTCATCGAATGTTTACGAAACAACTGGATTCATTAAAACAAGATTATAATTTATTGTTGTTTGACTTGCCAGGACATGGTGCATCTGGAAGTATTGATGACTATTCACATAAAGAGTTAGCGACAACGGTGTTGATGTTAATGAACTCTCTGCATATTAAAAAAGCACACCTGCTAGGTATTTCGCTTGGAACGATCATTATGCAGGAAATTTGTTATAAAGCTCCTGAAAGAGTGCTTTCAGTTATTAATGGTGGAACAGCAGTTGAAATTAAGCAGTGGGGATATTGGTTAGCGAATATCGTTTTTTCCCCGATCTCTAAAGTAGTCATTCCTTATTTGTGGAACTATAAAGCACTAGCTTATCTTTTTATGCCGAAACAAAACCATAAACGTAGCCGCCACTTTTTTATTCAAGAAGCAAAAAAAATGAATCGAGAAGATTATTTTAAATGGTGTGATTTCGTCGTGAAGACGAATGCACGTTATCGTTATATTCGTTCAAAAATAAAGTCAAGTATTCCTCAAGTTCACATTATGGGTGCAGAGGACCACATGTTTTTAGAAGGTGTTGTTCGAAACTTCCGACCTGAAAATGTTCGCATTATTGAAAAGTGTGGCCACGTTTGTAACCTTGAACGAGCAAAAGAATTCAATAAGCATATGGTAAAGTTCTTGCAAGATCAAAAAGTAAATAAAGCTGAACGAGCAAAAGCCGTTCAAATGAATTAGTAGCAGTGCATTTGCGCTGCTACTTTTTGCTGTTTACCTAATGATTTAGGCATATTTATTACGTGTCAACTGAAACTAAGACTCCCACTTCAAAACTTAGGAGAATCAACGAAGTTTAAGTGGGAGAGGGCTATGGTCATCTTTATGGTATAAGGTTCAGTAATTAACTGATTGGTTAACTATAAGTGGAGGATAAAGTGAAAGCCCCACTTATGGAAGTTTCACTTTATCACGATGAAATAAGTAATTATGAATGAACCTATTTTTTAACTTGTATTGACTTATAAGTAAGATAAACGAGTGGGGTGATAATTAAAATAATTCCAATTGCAATAAGAAACGCGATAGTGTTAGGTACATGACTATATTTTAGTTTATCTATTATTTCCATCCCTAAGAGAGATAAACTTGTTCCATTGCCATCCATACTTATTAGTTTGTTATTAAGTTCAAAACTTTTAATTATAAAATATCCCCCAGTCAAAATCAGCATAAAAGGTATGATTTTCTCGTATAGGTTCATACGGACTTCCTCCATTTCAAATTATTTTATCACTTGTCAACTGACGCTAAGACTCCACCTTCAAAACTTAGAAAAGCAAGCGAAATTTAAGTAGGAGAGGGCCTTTTACCTGATTGGTTCAACTAACTGTAAGTGGATGATGGAGGAAATAATCCACTTATGGAAGTTTCACTTTATTCAAAAAGTCATGAATATTAACGTGAATGTAGGATTCGTATCAATTCAGTAAAACGATTAGATTTCATCGAAATGTTATGAATATATCTAACACCCATTATTGCTAATAGTATATGGTAATGAAGGATGTTCCCATCTATGAAAATTAACACCATTTATTGCGATTTTTATAGGATGTATCGTTGCTGGTCGTTCAGTTGGATACCAATGTCTTCCTTCTTTCACTAATACAAAAACTCCAAATTCATCTCCGTAAAATGCAAATGTGTCACTAATATGTTTCATTTCATCTGTCACAAAAGAAGCAAATAAATTTTGTAATTCTTTTACTGACTTTGACGGCATACCAACCTCTCCAATGTCAAACCAACCGAACGGTTCTTGTTCATCATATAGAAATGGTCTTACGAGCATTTCTAGTATGTTTCCATCTGGGTCAGTGAAATAGGCTTGTTTTCCTTCCCAAAATAGTAGTGTTTCTCCAGATTCATTTGGTAGTAAAATGTGAAGAACTTTTATCCTTTCATACATATGGTCAAAATAACTATCATTTGTACGAAGGCAAAAATGATAAAACGGAATATGACTAGATCTTTCGAAGGTTAACATCGTCTTTCCTGCTTTTACAGAAAACAAGTTATCCTCTTCTGTAATTAACTGCATCTGTAATACATTTGTATAAAACTGCTTCATTTCATTAAAATTAAAGCTTTTCAAAGTGATTTCGTTAATTTTCATACTAATGTCACTCCTTATATAGCCTTTATAATTTATAAGTCAATTATAAGGGGCGAGAAATATAAACACATTAGACAGTAGCATGAATAAAACTACAACTTTTGGATGAGTTTATTACGTGTCAACAACGTATAAGTGGGAGAGGAAGAAAACTCCACTAATGTAAGCTTCACTTTAAGTAATGAATGTTGCTCTACTTAAACTTTTAACCTTTTTTTCATGTTTCTGAACGAAATGTTTTTCCTACCTCATTTCCAAGTCCAAAATAATGACGGAAATTATAGATTAGTGGGTTCCATTTTGATGGGTCAACATGGTTTTCATTAATAGTGATATCTTCATGAGCGTGTACTTGTATGGCTTTTATCTCAATAATTGCAAAATTAGATGAATGCTCAGGGATACGAACTTTTGTTACTTTTGCTTCAATTTGTAGTGGACATTCTACAATACGAGTAGGTTGTACAAATGTTGACGAAATAGGAGTTAAGTTACTAATTTCATATTTTTCTTTATTATATGTAAATCCATTATCTTTCTTATAATCTGGAACTGGATTCTTTCCCGTATAAGGTGCAAGTCGTTCTACATGCTCCCATAATGATGCATTGGGGATGTTAATAACACATTCACGATGTCGTTTAATATTTTCAAACGCTTTTCCATCAAGACCAATCCCTAATACAATACAGTCTCCCAGTGCCCAAGATGAAGATAGCGGACTAATGTTAACCGTTTCATCTGCATTAAGTGTCGTAAGTAAAATAACAGGTGTTCCATAGTAAAGGATTTTCGGTTTAATCATTTTTGTTTTCTTAATATTGTTTGTATGTTTCAATGCTTTTTCCTCCATTTCATGTCATTGATATAATTGTATACTGAGTAAATTTCGATTATCATCGAAATATGAAATGCATAGGAGGAGTCAAATGAAATCGAACACAAATGTTGCAATGGTTGCAAGTTTGGTAAGTGAACGCTCTCGTGCAGCGATATTAACAGTTCTATTAGACGGTAGGTTTCATCCAGCAAGTGAATTGGCCTACATGGTAGGAATCAAACCACAAACAGCAAGCTTTCATTTATCTAAAATGGTTGAAGCAAATGTTGTTACAGTGGAACAGCATGGAAGGCATCGATATTACGGCATTTTCAATCAAGAGGTGGCTCAAGTTATGGAATCACTGTTATCCATTGCTCCACCAATTGAGATTAAATCATATAATCAAGCTTCTGAAGACAAAGCGATCCGTTCGGCCAGAACTTGTTATGACCATCTTGCTGGAAGTTTAGGCGTACAATTGACGAGTGCTTTATTACATTCAGGTATTTTAAATGAAGAACAAGAAGATTTTGTAGTAACCGAAAAGGGAAAAGATTTTTTTGAAGGATTTCAAATTAACTTAGTTGAAGTAAAAAAGAAGCGACGTTCATTTTCTAAGAAATGTTTAGACTGGAGTGAACGCCGTCATCACCTTGCTGGAGCATTAGGAAGTGTACTCTTAGAAAGATTGCTGGAGTTAAATTGGATTGAACGTATACCAAAAACAAGAGCAATAAAAGTAACGAATGTAGGTAAACAAGGTTTGAAAGAAACATTTTCAATTGAGATAGAGTAAAAGTAAATAAAATCTATAGGATCTGATTGTCAGATGATTTGTAATGCCTTTATCGAAAATACGGTAAATGTTGTATATGTATGTACTAAAACAAGTTTTGAGCAAGAAAAATTAATGAAAAGGAGTGCAAAATGTCTAAAATAGATTATAAAAAAGTATATAGCATGGTATACAAAGCATCATCAAAAAAAGCAGCAATTGTAGATTTTCCTACTTTGCAGTTTATAGCTATTAAGGGTGAAGGAGCACCAGATAGTGATCGATTTATACAATCAATTCAAGCTTTATATGGTATTGCTTATACGATTTCAATGAGTTATAAGAATGATAGTTTACAAATACCAAATTTTGAACGTTTTGTTTGTCCACCATTAGAAGGCCATTGGAGTACATTAAATGGAGCAGTATACGATGGCAAGGATAAAAGTGTTTTTGAATGGGAAATTAGAATAATGATGCCAGAATTTGTTACTCAAAATTATTTTGAAAAAGCAAGAAGTATTGTATCAGCGAAAAAGCATAATCCAAAATTTCATGAAGTAGCTTTAATCACTAGAGAATCAAAAAAACATTGTGTAATGATGCATGTTGGATCGTTTGATACAGAAATTGAAACATTTAAAATAATGGAAGCGTACGTTAAGGAAAGTGGTTATCAGCGTAAAGAAAAAGATCATGAAGAGATTTATTTAAGTGATTTTAGAAAAGTAAGTAGTGATAAGCTAAAAACTGTTCTAGCTTTTGAAGTTGAAAAATAATTTTTTTGATTTTTTACAACTCTATACAACAAGTGATGTTTAATGAATTTTGTCTTACAAGCATACTAGCTATTAAACAAAACTTAGTATAGAAGGGCTAAGAGAAAACATTTTTAATTGAAATGACACAGAAGTAAGTGAATTTTCTATTCTTCAATTGTTAGATTTATAGTTATTACCTAATCATCAGCGAAGATGTAATAAACTACTGATGATTAGGTATACTTAATCTTGAATGTTGACGGCAAAATCAGGATCTCCTAATAACATTTTGGCTTTTTTGTTAAACAGATAAATATTGCAAGTAGTGCGATCGTTGCAATGATAATATTTGGTAAAATTCCTATTAAAAAAATGAACTGAATTAGTTGATCCATTAGGGAAGGATTTCTTGAAAATGCAATTACAAAGCCTGCTCCACTAATTCCGAATGCAATTGCAACCCCAGCTAATGCAATGAATCCACCTAAGCAAAGGCAACAAAATGATTTGAAATCTTCCATTTTTTCACCTCCAACAATAGTATATGATTGATTGGCTTATCCAATTATTGTATAATCTAAATATTTCAATCTATTTTTTATCACGTGTCTACTGATGCTAAGACTCCCACTTTAAAACTTAGATAAGCAAAGAAGTTTAAGTGGGAGAGGTCCTTGGTCATACCGTTGTGGTAGCAAGCGTCAGTCATTACCTGTTTGGTTCAACTAACCATTAGTGAGGGATGAAGAAAAACCTCCACTGATTGAAGTTTCACTTTATGAGTAATGTAAGAGGAACATCATTAAGTTAACGTAATAATGATTTTATTTGAGTGGGGGCATAACCATGCAAGTTATACATACAACCGAAGTTGACAAGAATATAATATCTGAATTTTTCGAAAAGCACTGGGGTAGTTCTGAGATGGTCATATCGAGTGGAATTTTTCAGTGTGATACGTTAGATGGTCTCGCAGTACTAAACGAAGAAGAATTAATCATTGGTTTATTAACGTATATTATTGAAAAAAATGTGTGTGAGATTATTTCGCTTGATAGTATTGAAAAGGGAAAAGGGATAGGAACAAGTCTTCTAGATACTGTAGAACAGATGGCTAAGGAAAATGGGTGCGAGTATATGAAAATAATAACAACTAACGATAATCTTCATGCACTTGGTTTTTATCAAAAAAGAGGTTATCAGCTAATTCAAGTTATCCCTGATGCAGTAGAGAAGGCGAGACAAGTTAAGTCTGAAATTCCATTTATTGCGGATAATGGCATTCCGATTCGTGATGAAATCGTAATTGAGAAATCACTTTGATGATGTCGTGTTAATCTTCTTTCATTTTATCTAGCTATTTATGTGAATAAAGGTAGGTGTAGGGTTATAAAATTTAATAAAATTAACTATTTAAAAGAAGGAAATAGTAAGCAACGAAGGGCTTATGATGCAATCAATAATTTAGGGATTATGGAAAGTTTGGATGAGTATCATCCAATTTTGTGTGGAACTCTTCCCTTAGGTATTGACGTTGAAGGTTCAGATCTAGATATTATTATGCAAGTGGATAACATTCAGCAATTTAAGTCAAAAATAACACACTTATACGAATATAAAGAAGCATTTCGATCAAAGCAGTTATTGATAAGGGATGTTCCAACTATAAAGGTGAATTTTTATTAAGAAAGATTTGAATTTGAACTGTTTGGTCAACCTGTACCCGTTTTTAAGCAGAATGCGTATATACATATGATTATTGAATATGCCTTAATGAACAAATACCCACACATGAGAAATGAAGTAGTCCGTCTCAAAAAGCTCGGAATAAAAACGGAGCCGGCTTTTTGCAAACTGCTAGGGTTAAATGGTGATCCCTATAATGAATTGATTGAATTTGCTAAGAAATCGGATATGGAAGGTGTTAACTGAGAAAAGCTCTCTGTTTCCAAATTGTCACATGCTTTCTTTGACGTAGGAACATCTTCATGTATAATGAAATGGAAATGAATGTTTGAGATGAGGGTGATTCGATTGCAAAGATGGAATCGATGGTACGTGTTAGCTTTTCTAGGTGTGTTCAGCCTTGTTTGGGGCACCATCTTTTTCTTTTGGATTGTTGTACAATAAAATGGAATTGACAATTACATAGTGTATTCCTTTGGCAAGAATGAGTGTGTTATGGAAAAGACGTTATAAACCGCTGATAAGAAATCGGTTTATAACGTCTTTTGTTTGTTTTTTGGTAGTTTATATATCTTTCGTAAGAGGATTTTATTATCAAAATTCTTCTTTTAATAGGTGAGATTGTTTCGAAGTACGTTTCCTTAATTAGTGCATAGTATGATTTTATACAACGGTGAAGGGATTTGAGGGAAAATGTACAATACTCCATATTTTTATCCATATCTTTACCCTTATTATATTAATGGACAAATTTATACTTATGGTAGTTCTCCTGTTTACAGGACTACTGCTAATGAAAGCAGATTCTATTCATCATACTCAATTAACAGTAATGGAGCTGATTTTTTTGAGGATTATGGAAAAAAACCACTTGTTTTCAATATCAATGAAGCAACAAAGCTGAATAATACGTATCGTACTGCTATATGGACAGGACCATATTTACAAGCTACTTTAATGAGTATTGATGTAGGTGATGACATAGGTTTGGAATTACACCCTGATGTTGATCAATTTATTCGTGTAGAACAAGGAGAGGGGCTCGTTCAAATGGGAGAGACGAAAGAAAATTTGAAGTTTGAAAGAATAGTGTATGATGATTATGCTATTTTCATACCTGCTGGAAAATGGCACAATCTAACTAACATAGGAAATACCCCATTAAAACTTTATTCAATCTATGCTCCTCCTAACCATGCATTTGGTACTGTCCATGTTACAAAAGCAGATGCTTTGGCTGCTGAAGAAGGATAACATATTTTAGAAGCAATAATATGTATTAATAAAACGAAAGTAAGTAAATAAAGGAGTTATAGTATGAAAAGAAGTGACCTTATTTCTATTATAGAGTAAGGCTTTTTTTATAGGAGTATATTCTGTCACAATTTTGTACGACAATATTCTCTTTTATTCCCAATAAATTAATATAATACCCATATATTAGAAATGATATGAAGGTGATGTAGAGTTATTTCTAAATCTTTGTAAGAAACTAAAGTAACTTAACCAAAAAAGTACAGTAGAATTCCGTTATTTTATGTAAAGGGATGAACAATCTTTAAATTTAGTTACACATTTGTCCATGTTGATTTTTCTTATTATTATTACTGATTGTTAATCTTTGAAAGGGAGTGGATGAAGTGAAAAGAAATTGGAATAAAACATTAGGTGTAGTGGTATTGAGTACAGCTTTATTTACAAGTCAAACAGCATTTGTAGGTGCAGAGGAGAATACTGATTGGAAGATTAATTCTGAAGTAAGTTCAGTGTGTGAAGTTAAAAGCATTGGTTCTACTTTTATAAGGGGAGACATAGTTGACCAGTTAGTAAAAGATGAGAATGATATTCTTGAGTTTTTTGAAGTAAACAAAGATTACTTCCACTTGACAGCGGATAAATTAGAATTGAAATCTGCAGATATAGATGATTTAGGTATGACACATTATACATTCCAACCTAAAATAGAAAATATTCCTATTGATCAATCAAGAGTAATCGTTCATGTGAGTAAAGAAGGGAAAATAGTTGCTATTAATGGAGAATTCCACCCAAATGCACCAACAAAGCTCGAACAAACAATAGAAATTTCTAGTAGTGATGCCAGGGAAGCTGCTTGGGATCATATCGGCATTAACCGAGAGGAAGCAGATGTGATATTACAGATATCAGAAAATGAAACATTTGAAAGTCTTAGTGAATCGAGTGAATTAGTTGTATACCATGAGAATGGAACTTACACATTAACATATCGAGTAGAACTTCAATTTATTGAGCCTGACCCAGCAAACTGGGAAATCTGGATCAATGTCGAAAATGGCGACATTGTAAAAGCTAGAAATAAATTAAGATATCTGTAGGAAATTGAACAGGTAACCAAGCTGAACGTAAAGTAATCTCGAAATGAGCAACTGTTGTTGTATATTTTGGGATTACTTTTTTGTTTGTTTCGTTTTTACAGAAAGAAGAGTGCCAAAAAAAATTATGAGAGAACTATTGACCTGAGTTTTCTACATTTCATATCGTATTGGATTGAAAAATGAAGTAAAATACTGGATAATAGGTGAGGTGAATTTATGAAGGAGGGAAATATGTGATTCCAATCATAAAGCAAATTAGCACAATATTCATTCCAGTTAGCGATATTGAAAAAGCTCGTGATTGGTATTGTGATTTATTAGGATTACCATCAGATGGTGAAATTTTATTTGAACATTTATACATACTGTCTATGGACGGAACAAATATTGTATTAGATAACAAAATATATTCAGAAGATAATATTTTTAAAACACCACTATTTCATTTTAATACGAAAAACATTAACGATGCTTTTGAATACGTAAAGAGTAAAAAAATAGAAATAACAACAAATATCGAAAATGGCCACTGGTTTAATTTTAAAGATAGAGATGGTAATATTTTAATGATTTGTCAATGTTAGATTTATTCGTATTAAAGAAGTAGTTTATTAGATTGGAGATTCAAAATGAATAATACGCATGTTAATAACACTCATTCTATTGGTCCAGTGATTTTAGGGATTTTTACGATAATTACTCCTGTAGTAATATATTTTTCATCATTATCTTTAATACTAGAGATTATTGGATATCTTGGTTGTTTAGTTTTTAATTCGATAGCATTGAAGGTATCTAATGAAGAAATTGAAAAAAGTAACAATGAGAACTCGGATGATCTAGCATATACAAGTAAACGACTGAGCCTTTTAGGGATGTTCATTTTATTACTGTTTATGGTAGGAATGATTATTTGACTTTCTATTAATGTATTAAGTATATGAGGAATGATTATGAATTCCATGTTTAGTTCAAGTGGAAAGTGAGCGGAGAACATCACATCTTACAAAAGGAGTGTAGATGCCTTCACCAAGATTCTAAAATTATAAATAAAATATATTATAGTCATATATATAATAGTAAGCTATTTTATTAGATAAGTGGTTGAAGTGATTATGTATTGAATAACGAGTAACAAACTAATAAAGAAATGTTAATAGTCTTGACAAGCATAGGTTTAGAATTGTTAAATAGTCAAGGTAGAGTTAATGATGAAATAAGTTTTGGAAAAGAATACAACGAGGAATTACAGGTTTATACAAAGAACATCTAAGTTAATGAATTGTCCAGGAGAAGAGGGCGTCGTAATTTTAAAAAAACTCTAATAATATTTTAAAGACTTCTTAAAGGTTAACTACTACTTTAGGCTGCTTATATGTACACACGTGAAAATGAGTGTGATTTAGGGCATTGATAAAATTATAGAGGGTGTTCGGTATTTACCTGTTAAACAGGTGAGGGAAGTGATGACAGTTATAGTTGTGTCGGGGATGATAGGTATTGGTAAGACAAGCGTAAGTGAATTGTTGGCTAAAGAATTGGGTTCAACTGTTTATTATGAAAGTGTAGATGATAACCCAATATTACCGTTATTCTATCAAGCGAGTGAGGAAGAAATTCAGGCGAAGCGTTATCCATTTTTATTGCAGTTATACTTTTTGAAAACAAGATTTCAGGCTATTAAGAAAGCGTATAAAGAAGATAATGCTGTATTAGATAGATCGATATATGAAGATTGGTATTTTGCGAAAGTAAACTACGATCTAGGTCGGATTAATCAACTAGAATTTGAGATTTACGAAGGTATCTTATATGAAATGATGAAAGAGATTGACGGTTTACCATATAAAAAAGCACCTGATTTAAATATTTATTTAAAATCAAGTTTTGAAACAGTTATGCATAGAATTGGGTTACGTGGACGTGACTTCGAACAAGATAAAGGCTTAACCGAATATTATCGCACATTGTGGTCGGGTTATGATAATTGGCTTGAAAATCATTATACAGCAAGTCAAACAATTGTTGTCAACATGGATAAAACAGATGTAGTTAATAGTACTGTTGATGCTATGAAAGTAGTTGAAGAAGTGAAGGCGAAGCTATTACAACAAAAAGTGATGACAGCCGTATAAAGGTAATAAAAGTAACGCAGGAAATAATGAAATTGTTCATTTCTGCGTTACTTTTATTTGTTTATTATTGAATCGCACATGAGTCTTTCGTAAAGTATCGTGCTTGATAAAGGTAAATACCTTCTTGTATTAATTGAGTGAGAAATCCGACAATACAGTTGCAATCAAATCACAATGAAAAATATTCTTTCCAGTCTTGAATAAATTGTTCTTCAGTCACTTTAAAAGTATCATATAGTTCATCATTAATATCCTGTCTTCTAAGGTTTTCTATAAAATCAAATATCTTTTCGTTGCCATATTTGTCATTTATGTAATAAATCATAGACTCATAGGTTTCATACCCTCGTAAATATGATTTTACCAATCTCATTATCTTTAATTATTTCTTCTTGTTTAACTTTATAAACTTTCCCTTTCCAAACAACAAAATTATGAGCCAAAGATAATGCTTGAACAGAGGAAGTGAATATAAGTGAAAACAATAATCAAGACAAGGGGATTTTTTCATAAATACCTCAAACTGTCATAAGTTATTTCGTTATAACAGTAAGAATTGGAAATTATAAATAGTTATCAGAACCATAAACAAACCAAACCAATGTAGAAAATAACAATCGAAATCTTGTTAGCGGAAAATTTTTATAATATTAACAAATAGTGATCTTTGGTGGAGATTATATTTGAGAGGACTCACTTCCTTATACATTTCTAACTATAGGCTGATCGATGATGTCTGGATCGAGATTGTTTGTAAAGCTAATGCAATTGTTCGTATTTACGAAGTTACCAATATTAGCGCCTCCTGCGCCTGAATAAAGTTTTAGATTTCTTTTTGGAGAAGTGTTTAATGAATCTCCGAAATTCACAATTCCACTAACACTATCAATATTTATGGGCAACCCTGCGATAATTGAAGGCATGATCAATCCCCCTAAAAACCAATTGTAATGCGGTATTGCAATTGGCTCATTTCAAAGTTAATCCTTATCATTTACTATATGAAATCAAATTAATTTATGTTCATGGATTGGATTTGGTTAGATGTTAAATGTGAGTTCTGATGATTGTTTTATAACATGATTTTTACGTATAAGTTTGGTAACAAATCAAGAAACCTTATCTATCTTTCTTGCAATTTTAGGATATTACTGATAATATATTTTCAACCGAGAACCTGTAGAATTTTGATAGGAATTCGGGAGCGAAGTAAGATTTTAAGGGGAATTATAGTAAACTAACTTTCAACGAAAACCCCTTAAAATAATTATTTTTTAATACTTGAAGTAACTAGAGGATATTGTAAGTACAATTGCATAATAGTGTATTCCTTCGGGGCAGGGTGGAAATCCCTACCGGCGGTGATGAAACGAATTGTTTCTTAGTCCGTGACCCGTCTGCTAGTATTGCAGCCGGTGGACCTGGTGAAACTCCGGGACCGACAGTTAAAGTCTGGATGGGAGAAGGAAAAAATACAGGTGAAGTCTGTATACGATGAACTACTTCAGTTTATGAGGCAGTTTTTTAAGACGACCATATTTGTATAGTAAGGTGAAGTGTAACCTTTTTTATATACAAAAAATTGGATGTTTTATTAGCGTATGAGCAGGTTTCTTTCTGATGCTTTCTTAATCTATGAAAATAGATTAAGTTTATTTCTCATACCATCATAAATTCTAACCCCCTTAGGAAATTCCTAAGGGGGTTTTTGCTATTTCACGAAGAGGATATAACAGAGCAACACGAGTTAAATAGTTTAACAAGTACACTTATCCTTCAAGTTATGTCAAAGGTATTTGAGAAGGAAGGAGGGAAATCCATGAGTGATGAATCGTATATGAAATTAGCAATTCAGCTTGCGCAACAGACAAAAGGTCAAACGAGTCCTAATCCAGTAGTTGGAGCAATAGTAGTCAAAGATCATGAAGTAGTTGGAGTTGGTGCACATTTGAAGGCAGGTGAAGCTCACGCGGAAGTCCATGCATTGCAGATGGCAGCAGAGAAAGCGGTTGATGCTACTTTATATGTAACGTTAGAACCTTGTAGCCATTATGGCAAAACACCTCCGTGTGCAGACGTTGTCATTGAGCATGATGTGCGTCGGGTTGTTATTGCAACAACTGATCCGAATCCTCAAGTGTCTGGTAAGGGGATAAATAAGCTAAAAGAAGCTGACATTGAAGTTAAAGTGGGAGTATTACAAGAAGAAGCTAGTCGTTTAAACGAGAAGTTCTTCCACTATATTCGAACGAAGACACCTTATGTAACATTAAAGACTGCTGTTAGTCTTGATGGCAAGACAGCCACATCTCAAGGTGATAGCAAGTGGATAACTGGGCAAGAAGCACGTATGGATGTTCATCGATATCGACATGAACATGATGCAATCTTAGTTGGAATTGGAACAGTATTACAAGATAACCCTAGTTTAACGACTCGATTACCTGATGGGGGGAGAAATTGTATAAGAATCATTTTAGATCATCATTTGCGAATTCCGTTAGATGCTCAAATCGTAAATGATAATGAAGCACCAACATGGGTTGTCACAACGGAAAGTGTACCAGCTGCAAAAGTAAGAGAATTAGAAAATAAAGGTGTGCGAGTTATCAAACTAGCAAGAGACATAATTTCAATCGAAGAATTGCTCATTCGACTCGGTGAAGAAGAGATTACTTCATTATTTGTTGAGGGAGGTGCTACAGTGCATGGAAGCTTTCTAACTGCGGGAGCATTTCAAAAAGTAATTACTTATGTCGCCCCAAAATTAATAGGGGGAAAAGAAGCACCTAGCTCGTTCCTTGGTGAGGGAATTCCGTTTATCGATAAGGCAATGAGTGTTGACATTCAATCATTTGAAAAAATCGGTGAAGATCTTAAAGTTGTAGCTGTTCATAAAGGTTAAAGGAGAGTCTTTTTGAAAAAGCGAGGAGATAACATGTTTACAGGTATTGTTGAAGAAATTGGTTCGATTGTAAAGATGAACAGAACGAAAGATGCGATAGTAATGACAATTGGTGCTAAGACAATTTTAGAAGATGTAAATCTTGGTGATAGCATTGCGGTAAATGGTGTTTGTTTGACGGTTACATCGTTTTCAGAGAAGTCTTTTACAGTCGATGTGATGCCTGAAACAGTTAAGTCAACAAGTTTAAATGCTATTAAGGAAGGTTCTACAGTGAATCTTGAACGAGCAATGGCAGCAGGTGGCAGATTTGGCGGACATTTTGTTTCAGGGCACGTTGATGGAACCGGTAAGATTCGCTCTAGGAAGGCTAAGGCGAATGCGATATATTACGAGATTGAAGTTCCAAATGAAATATTGCGTTATATCGTTTTAAAGGGTTCTGTTGCAGTTGATGGAACAAGCTTAACTGTGTTTGGAACGAGTGCGCAAACTTTTACAGTTTCACTTATCCCTCACACGCTTGAAGAAACGATACTAGGTTCAAAGGTGATCGGGGATATCGTAAACATTGAATGTGATATGTTGGCAAAGTATATAGAGCGGTTCTTGGAACAACGAATGGTAAGTACGACTTCTTCACAATCGAATTTGTCAGAGCATTTTCTTAAAGAACATGGGTATTAAAGATACACGAGAATTTGACCAAGTGTCATTTCTTACATAAGTAGAGGAGGATTTCTATGTTTGATGCTATTGAAGAAGCGATTAAGGATTTAAGCTTAGGAAAAGTAGTGATCGTTTGTGACGATGAAGATCGTGAAAACGAAGGTGATTTTGTAGCACTTGCAGAAAAAACGACTCCAGAAATTATTAATTTTATGGCGACATATGGACGTGGGTTAATTTGTGCACCGATAACTGAAGGTGATGCAAAACGCCTTCAGCTTGCTCCAATGGTTGACTTGAATACGGACCCACACGGTACAGCATTTACGGTTAGCGTAGATTATCGTGATTCAACAACAGGGATTTCCGCTTATGAACGTGCCGAAACGGTAAGGAAATTAACAGAACCCTCTGTTAAATCAAGTGATTTCAAACGACCAGGTCACATTTTTCCGCTTGTTGCAAAGAATGGAGGAGTTTTGCAACGAGCTGGACATACGGAAGCAGCAGTAGACTTCGCTCGCTTATGTGGAGTAAAACCAGCTGGTGTTATTTGTGAGATTATGAATGAAGATGGTACGATGGCACGTGTTCCGCAATTAAGGGAGATTGCAGATGAGTTTGATTTGAAAATGGTTACAATCAAAGACCTCATTCAATATCGTCATAAGAAGGAGAAACTTGTTCAACGTGAAGTAGAAATAAGCCTTCCAACAGCGTTCGGTGATTTCAAGGCATTAGGTTATTCGAATGTGCTTGACCAAAAAGAACATGTGGCACTTGTGAAAGGAGAAATAAAACAAGGTGAACCAACCCTCGTTCGCGTTCATTCAGAATGTTTGACAGGTGATGTATTCGGTTCTTACCGTTGTGATTGTGGTCCACAGTTACATAGCGCACTCTCTCAAATAGAAGAAGAGGGAAATGGGATATTGTTGTATATGAGGCAAGAAGGAAGAGGAATTGGTTTACTTAATAAATTAAAAGCCTACAAGTTACAAGAAGAAGGCTATGATACGGTAGAGGCAAATGAGAAACTTGGTTTCAAGCCAGATCTACGCGAATATGGTGTCGGTGCACAAATATTAAGAGACTTAGGTGTAACGAAAATGAAGCTATTAACGAACAACCCACGCAAGATAACTGGTTTGAAAGGTTATGGTCTTGAAGTGGTTGATCGGGTACCAATTCAATTACCGAGTAGGAAAGAGAATGAAAGCTATCTAAAGACAAAGTATGAAAAGCTCGGTCATATGCTACATCTTTAATATTAAAGTACAAATATATGTATAAAAAAGAGAATTTATGGAGGTAATAGATATGGGAAAAGTCTTTGAAGGACAACTCGTTGGAACAGGTTTGAAAGTAGGGATTGTAGTTGGACGTTTTAATGATTTTATTACAAGTAAATTGTTAAGTGGAGCAGAAGATGCACTAAGACGCCATGGTGTAGATGAAGATAATATAGATATTGCTTGGGTTCCAGGAGCGTTTGAGATTCCTCTATTGGCAAAGAAAATGGCTGAATCAAACAAGTATGATGCGGTTATTACGCTTGGAACAGTAATTCGCGGATCAACACCACATTTTGATTACGTCTGTAACGAAGCGGCTAAAGGTGTATCAAATGTTGCGATGCAAACAGGAATTCCGGTTATCTTTGGCGTATTAACTACAGAGACGATTGAGCAAGCTGTGGAACGCGCTGGAACGAAAGCAGGTAATAAGGGTTGGGAGGTTGCTGTTTCTGCAATTGAGATGGCAAATTTAACGAGACAATTTGGATGAAGTGAATAGTCATTTAGTGATAAATGTTTTAGTCTTGTCGCGACAATTTTTTGCAAGTTTGACAAAACAGTAATTTTCAGATTGTTCTGGATCCCTAATTATTTTTTTGTGTGAATAAGAACGTGTGTTAATATAAAGGTGTTTCCACAAAAATAATAAAAGTGGTTTCTTTCAAACTTGTTCATAGGGTAGACATAATGGAGTGATTGACACCTATTGTATTTTATATTTTATGATCTATAATGAAAAAAAGATTATATAAAAATTAATACACTAAGGGTGTCGCGAACCTGTTTCTGTCACTCATTGACAAGTTTATAGATAATGAGGGATTAGAATGTTAATAAAATTTAAAAAATCATATGAAAAGATAGCTATGGGGCTACTTTCATTCATGCCGAATGAAAAAGAAGTAAAGCGTTTGCAGCAGACAATCCACCAATATGAGCAAGATGACAAATGGCAGTTATATTTGTGGAAGGAAGAAGCTATAATTGGCATTATCGGAGTAAGGATAGAAGATAATGTGGCCGAATTGCAACACGTTTGTGTCAATCCATCACATCGACAGCAGGGGATTGGGAAAAAGATGGTTGAAGCTCTACGTCATTCATTAGGTGATGATGTACCAGTTGTTCCTAACCAATATACGTTGAACTTTCTCTCAAAATGTGATGTAGAAGAGTAAAACAATATAAGCTGACTATAATATTCATCTAAGTGTGAATGTTATAGTCAGCTTTTTTTTGTATAGTTCAAAAATTGAAAAGGTCAATATTGATTGTGAGTTTATGAGTTGTGCTGTTTTAATGTCTATCGAGATGGCGTTGCTTTAGTTGTTTTTCTCGTTCTGCAATGACATCGCTACGGTCTCGTAACGTATGTTTTCTAATAATTTGTTCATTTAAAAAGTCACTTGGTGTCCCCCAAATGACACCCATTTTTTCACATTCATTTGAGCATAACTGTTGAAGATTGGGATCAGTGAGCGGGAGTTCAATGCTTTCGTAAGGTTGTTCAGTTTCTATCTTTTGAATGGATGTTTGTAAGAGGTACTGTAACTTATTAACATCTAGTGATAGTTGTTCGAACGAACTTTTATTTTGTTCAATTATTCGATAAGCATTGACAAGCATTTTCTTTGCACCATTATAATTTTTAAGTCTGTAATGATATAATCCAACTGCGATTTGAATCAGTCCAACCCAATATGATTTACGTGCATTAGGTGAGTCTTTCTTCCAATGTTCTTCAAGTATTTCGTGACACTCAAAGTAATCTCGGGGCCCGTGGAAATAGGCAAGATACTCGATATATGGCTTAGGATATTGCAACTATATCACTCGCTTCCGATTGTTTATATTACATATAAGTGTATCATAGAGTTAAACAGCTAGGGAGTTTCCGAACAAAGTTCGCCTTCAGATCAAAAGGAAGTTTGTGATTGCTTAGTTAAAGAAATTTGCAATTAATGCAATTTGTTGTATATATTTCTATAATTTTATAATTGAAAGTAAAAACTGACTTAATTTTTTTATAAGTAACTCGGATGCTCGTTTATTGAGACATCCGTTAATATTTTATATGTGTAAGAAGGGATAAAAGTTTTGTTAGTTAAGTCAAACAACACTGCGACTACCTAGTGATTGTTTAGTATGCGCAAGCACATCCTATGATGACTAACAAGATAAATAATATTACTAGTAACGCAAAAATGCCTCCTCGTCCACCATAACTCATGTTACTTTCCTCCTTTAAAAGTTTTAATTAGCTTACGATATTATCATATGAGCAAGCTGGAATTTTGTATGGGCAAAAAGTCAAGTTTAATAAAATTATTAAATTAACACTTATAGGTTCATTGAGTGATACGAATTGTATGAGAGGAAAGAAAACCTGACTATAAAACTCCTGTGATTTTTGTGGAAATCTATAATGAAGCCCATTAGAATAAGGTGTTTTATGATATAATAATTCGGCTAGTATTATGCAATGGGTGATTAAGTCATACGAATAAATAATGGTAAGTGGAATGATCGTGAGGAATGACTTTGGAATATAATGTGAAAATAGAGGCTTTTGAAGGTCCGTTAGATTTATTGTTACATTTAATTAATCGTTATGAAATAGATATCTATGATATTCCTGTAGCTCAAATTACCGAGCAATATATGTCATATGTCCATACAATGCAGGAGTTGAGGTTAGATGTTGCGAGTGAATACCTTGTAATGGCAGCAACTTTATTGGCAATAAAAAGTCAGATGCTGCTTCCTTCTAATGATGAGCAATTAATTGAAGATGATTTTGAAATGTTAGATGAAGAGGAAGACCCTCGTGATGAGCTTATGCGTAGGTTAATAGAATATCGAAAGTATAAGCAAGCTGCTGAAACGTTACAAGAATATGAGGAAGAGAGAAGCCAACTTTATACCCGTCCACCAGCAGTAGTTGAAGTAGAAGAGCAGGAACCGGAAAATAACCCTGTTGCGGATGTTTCATTATATGATATGTTAGGAGCATTACAAAAGCTTCTTAAACGTAATCGGATAGATTCTTTGAAAGAGACGAAAATTACACGACAGGAGATTCCGATTCAAGATAGGATGAAGGAAATATTGACAAGTCTATCTACTCATCGTGGTAGAAGGAGCTTTTCATCTTTATTCCAATATCCTGATAGAGAACATATCGTTGTGACGTTTTTAGCATTACTTGAACTTATAAAGAAACAACAAATTATATGTAAACAAGAGAAGAACTTTGAAGAACTTTGGTTATATCGAACGGAAGAAGGTGTAGTACATGACACTTGAAGAAATGAAGGCAATCACAGAGGGACTAATATTTGCTTCAGGTGATGAAGGTCTAAATGTACAACAATTAGCTGTTGTGCTGGAAGTAGAGCAAACGACTGCAAGAGAGGTCTTAAAATCATTAATTAATGATTTAGAACAGGATAGTAGAGGCATTATGTTGTTTGAAGAAGCACAAACGTATAAGTTTACAACAAAAAAGGAGCATGCAACATATATCCAACGTCTGATGAGCACCCCGTCTTCTACTAGCTTATCTCAAGCTAGTCTTGAGACGTTAGCTATCATTGCGTATCGACAGCCCATCACGCGAACCGAAATTGAAGAAGTTCGTGGTGTTAAAACTGAGCGACCAATTCAGACATTAACAGCAAAAGCGCTTATAAAAGAAGTAGGTAGAGCAGAAGGTTCAGGACGTGCAATTTTATATGGGACGACTAAACAATTTCTAGAGTATTTCGGACTTAAATCTATAGAAGAACTTCCTCCATTACCAGAGGAGATGAAGGAAGATTCATTTGAAGATGAAACAAATCTGTTTTTTGAGAAGTTTCAAAAAACAATAGAAGAATAGTGTGAAAGAGCCCCAAACTAATGTCTGAATATGGTAAGATGTTAATGATTACATAATGTAAGTGTTTTCATTGTTGATTTATCAGCATCATGACAGAGAGAGGTGTTCTAAAATGTTACTAAAATCGTGTGAAGGGTTAGAACTAGAAAAGGCGCAACCTAATACGTCAGAGGATTTTTTTAACCGTTCTTCAATTACATTTATCGAAAATGGAAAAGAAAAAACACTCCATGTATTATATATTCGTTATTTTGATGAGATCTTTACTGATCATACACCATATGAAAGTGATCCTGTATTTTCAGTAAATGATCGAGATGTAACGTTTAAAGATGTTGTTGCACTTGTATGCTTAATTAAGAAACCAGATTTCAGAAATCGAAAACGAATTTATATAAATACTGAGCAAGAATTATTTTCATTCTTTGAAGGTATTCAACTAAGTGAACTCCCTAATATTTTTAAGGAGATGCAGCAAGGTGGCTACGAGTTACGTTCACCAATGACTCTTCTTACACAACCTTAATGAAAAAAATAACCAATCCCCTATCATATAATGAAAATATCGCTTATAATAAGAGAAATTAATGGTAAGGGGCAAATTGGAGGAATTTAAATGAGTAATACAATCGTTCATTCTCAAGTTACTCAAACAACTGCTTTTCTTGAGCAGACTGTAGAGAAAGTAGGGAACTACTTAAACGAAACTACACTACAATCTCTTCTTAATGAAAATAAAGAAGGTGACCCTGCATATTTTGAACGTCTCGTTTCAAATCTTCGTCGCATGTTTGTCTTCTGTGAGGAAGGTTTAGATGCATGCAAAGTGGTCTTAAATGGTGATAAATTCCGAAAGGGAGCTGCTGAAAAGGCACTTTATTGGGTGTATCACCAATGTGTCGCAGAGTTTTATTCTCCTCGTCATGATGGTTGGTACGAAGATAGCCGTTCTGCTTATACTGGAAAAAATGCAATTAAGTTTACAAGTGATGCACCTGAATCAATAAAAGTATTAATCGCATCATTAGAAAACTCATTCCAAGAAATAAGAGAAGAATTAGAATATTATGAGACAGATTATAAAACAAAAATGATTCAGTCGAAATAATCAACTTATCGAAAGAGTTGTTTAAAAAATCAGGCAATTAAGGGGGATCCCTAATTGCCTGATTTTTTTATTTTAACATACTCTCAACTTACACATATGTAAGTTAGCACTAAGTTGTCCTAAACAGAACTTTAATTGAGGATCTTTCATATGAAAACAATCACACTTTTAGCATGACATTCGCATACATTACGATGAAATGTGCTTAAGGAGGGATCGATGAAGTGAACAATACTTACGCTAATAGTATGAAAGAGTGGGCAGATTCATTTCGAGATGCAGTGATACAGAGAGTACCGAAATCACAAATGTTCATGGAATGGGATGAAAAGTTTGTTGAGTGGAGGAGGTTTTTAGAAAATGATGAAATTGACGATAGACAGATTGAGGTGAGTGCAGAACGATTTTTTGAGGAAGCTAACTTATTAGTTGACAGGCAGAATATGTCTTGGTCAATAGAATATGTACCGATTGGTGGACATACGTTACCTCCATTACCTTATGATTATGATGCATTAGAGCCATATATAGAAGAAGAAATTATGAGGCTTCATCATGATATACATCATCAAAGTTATGTGGATGGATTGAATAATGCTGAAAAGATGATGGAAATGGCGCGAGAAACAGGTAATTATCAATTATTGAAGCATTGGGAACGTGAAGCAGCATTTCATGGTTCAGGTCATTATTTGCATACTATTTTTTGGGAGAATATGAAACCAAATGGTGAACAAAAACCGAGTGGAGATCTTCTAAACCAAATTGAGCAAGACTTTGGTAGTTATGAGAAATTTAAAGAACAGTTTACAAATGCTGCTAATCAAGTTGAAGGAGTTGGATGGGCCGTATTAGTATGGTCGCCTCGTTCACGTCGTTTAGAAATTCTTCAAAGTGAACGGCATCAGTTTATGACACAATGGGATACAATTCCATTACTCGTTCTAGATGTATGGGAACATGCTTACTATCTTCAGTATAAAAATGAACGAAGTAAATATGTACAAAATTGGTGGAATATTGTTAATTGGGATAATGTTGAAGGAAGATTTGCTGCTGCAAAGGAATTGCAATGGAAACCATACTGATGATTCATCCTGGTAAACAGTTTGTTCACAGATATATTGAGGGCGTGCCAAGTTGACTTAATAAAATAATGATTGACGGTTAATCGTTAATGAGTATAATCAAGAACTTCTCCCACTTAAACTTCTAAATAATTTAACAGCTTTGTAGTGGGAGACTTTCATCAGTTGATAAGCAGTTAATAATTAACTTGTCTTTCAGTTTCAGTTGGTTCATTTGGAAGAATAAGAACTTCGACACGTCGATTTTTTTGTCTGTTTTCAGGAGTATCGTTTGAAGCAATTGGTTTAAACTCTCCATAACCTTTTGCGCTAAAATATTCAGGATTAAGTTGGTCATTTTCTAGTAAGATTTTCATGAAATTAACAGCACGTATAACACTTAAATGCCAGTTAGAATCAAATTCAGCATTATTAATTGGCAAATTATCAGTATGCCCACTTATGATAACGTCGTGTGGTGTTTTCGTTGCGAGTGCAGACCCAAGTTCATGTGCTAATCTGTCTGTTTCACCTGTAACTTTTGCACTTCCAGAAGCAAAGAATGCATCATTTAAAATCGTGATTAGCAATCCTTCTGATGTTAGTGAAGTCGTAAGGTTATCATTTAAGTTGTTTGATTCAATATAAGTTTGGATTTGTTCTTCCAGCTCATTAAGATCAGATTGTTGGTTTAGATGTTTTTTTTCTTCAGTTTCTAAAAGGTCAGGATTTTCAGGTTGAACAGGGAAAGGTTGATCCATAATACCGATCCCACCTTTGAATGCATCGTTAAATGATGCGGAAATTTTTTGAAATTTTTGAGCATCTACGTTACTTGCTGCAAATAGTACAATGAAAAGGGCAAGTAATAATGTGAGCATATCTGCATAAGGAATGAGCCAAGTTTCATCGATGTGCCCGTCATCCTTCTTCTTTCTCTTCGCCACTTACCTCATCCTTTCCTAATATGATTGCTCGCTCATTGATCGGTACATACATCGCAAGTTTTTCTTTTATCATTAAAGGTGCTTGTCCATCTTGAATTGAAAGAATTCCTTCAATCATCACCATCTTCGATTTTACTTCAATATAAGATTTTCTTTTTAGCTTATTAGCAAATGGATGCCATAATACGTAACCTGAGAATATACCAAAAAGAGTGGCGACGAAGGCAGCAGCGATCGCATGACCAAGTGCTTCAGTATCATTCATATTGCCTAGTGCAGCGATCAAACCGACAACTGCTCCAAGTACACCAAGTGTTGGGGCATATGTACCAGCTTGGGTGAAAATCAATGCACCAGCTGCATGTCTTTCTTCCATTGCATCGACTTCTTCAGTCATAACATCGCGTATGAATTCACCAGATTGACCATCAATTACGAGTTTCATTCCATTTTTTAAAAAAGTGTCGTCAATTTTTTCAATTTTTGTTTCTAGTGCAAGTAGTCCTTCTGAGCGTGCAACAGTTGCCCACTCAACAAATACAGGAATGATATCTTTCACTTCAGTTACCGGTTGATTTGTAAATATAATTTTAAATAATTGCGGTATACGTTTAATTTCACTTGTTGGAAAAGCGATAGTTACGGCACCAGCAGTACCGAGAAAGATAATTAACAAAGCGGCAGGGTTAACGAGGGCAATAGGACTAACCCCTTTTAATACCATTCCTAGTCCGATAGCAATAATTCCAAAAATAATTCCTATGATGGTTGACTTATCCATGTGCAATCCCCCTTGAAAAAATCAACTTAATATATGTCAGTTGATTATCTTTTGCTAATTTAAGAGTGTGTATATTAATGTGACTTTTCCATTATATAGTTTTGAAAAAATAATACCATCTTTATTTTACATGAAAGTAGTACAATTTCCACATAAAGGGGTATTGGTTTTTGAGATTATGTTAATAATTTGGTAATTGAATGGTTCTTATGTAATGTTTTTGTGTGTTACTTCTCTTGGGAAATTTAAGATTAATATTGTTGAAGTGTGAAATAATTAATCTTCTCGAAACCTCAACAAATGGTAGGTTGAGAGGAATCGGATATAGTTAATCACTTAACTTCACTAAATCTCATATAGTCTTGAATGTATTTAACGTGTTTCTTTATAAGAAACTTATTCATAACATCTTGAATGGTGCATAGACTTGTACAAAGATGATGAAAGGACGCGTTCTATGGGAAAGAATTATATATTTCAACTCATGCTCGTTGTTTTTTTGATTGTATCCGTTAGTTTACCTACAAACGTATCAGCAATGGTAACATCGGCTGAGAGTGCGATTTTAATGGAAGAGCACTCTGGTAGAGTATTGTATGGACAAGATATTCACACAAAGAAAAGAATCGCGAGCATTACGAAAATCATGACAGCGGTATTGGCAATTGAATCAGGCAAGCTTGACGATGTTGTGAAGATAAGTAAGCGTGCAGAGGGTACTGAAGGGTCCTCTCTTTATTTAAGAGCTGGAGACGAAATTAAACTAGAAGAACTAGTTTATGGACTGATGCTTCGTTCAGGTAATGATGCGGCTGTAGCAATCGCTGAACACGTTGGTGGAAGTTTGGAAGGATTCGTCTATTTAATGAATGAGAAGGCAGCTGAGATTGGTATGACAAATACTCAATTTATGAATCCACATGGTCTTGATGATCATGAGGAACATCTCTCAACGGCATATGATATGGCACTTCTCACACGCTACGCGATGCAAAATGAAACATATGAAAAAGTATCAGGAACGAAATTATACAAATCAGACGGATTCGGAATCTGGCGTAACAAAAATAAGTTACTTACGATGCTGTACGAGTATTGTACGGGTGGGAAAACAGGGTATACAAAACGAGCAAGTAGGACGCTTGTCACAACAGCATCTAAGGATAGTGAAGATTTAATTGCAGTAACAATTAAGGCGTCTAGAGGTGATTGGGATGATCATAAGCGAATGTATGAGTGGGGGTTTCAATCGTATAAAACAGAATTACTTCAGGAAGAAGGGGAGCTAGAACAGGTTAAGCATGATTTTTATAAAGGAAATGTAAGCATTGACCGAGATGTTGATTATCCTTTAACAGGAGATGAATTGAACAGCTTAGAAGAAAAGGTATTGTTATTAAGACCGAAAGAAGAGTGGGAAAAAACAGGTGTGCCATCTATAGTTGGTAAACTACAGTTTGAGATTGACTCAGAGTTAATTGAGGATGTACCAATCTATTTTAGTGGGCAAGCACCATGGGAGAAACCTACATGGTGGGAATCATGGACAAGTGCATTAATGGACATGCTTGGTGTGAATCGAAGTGGTTAATTTAATTTGGGCTGGAATGATCTTGATTAGTGTGATTTATGCAATGATTAATGGAACAATGACAGAGGTAAATGAAGCAATTTTTTCAGGAGCGAAAGAAGCCGTGACGGTAAGCATAGCACTCATAAGTGTACTTGTCTTCTGGCTAGGGCTTATGGAGATTGCTCAACAATCAGGATTGCTTGACCGATTTTCAAAGTTATGTAGGCCACTTGTAAGAAGGATATTCCCTGAAGTACCACCAGATCATCCCGCATTCGGTTATATTTTATCTAATATGACAGCTAACATGTTTGGGTTAGGTAATGCAGCAACACCATTAGGTATTAAAGCAATGGAACAGTTGAAAATGTTGAATGGTGGTAGCGATGAAGCGAGTCGATCAATGGTTACTTTCCTAGCGTTAAATACGTCAAGCTTAACACTCATTCCTACGACCGTTATTGCAATTCGGATTAATTATGGCTCAGTTGCTCCTACAGAAATTGTGTTAACAACGATTGTTGCGACACTTTGTTCTACGATTGGTGCATTACTTATTGATCGATGGTTCTTTTATAGTGAAAAGAGGAATTAGACAATTAAAGAAAGATAATTTTGATGCGTAAGGGGGAAAGATGATGGCAATTTTGTCTCAAGTATCTCTATGGTTAATCCCTGCGCTCATAAGTATCGTGTTATTATACGGTTTGTACCGCCGTACACCTGTATATGAAAGTTTCGTTGACGGTGGCAAGGAAGGGATTAAAATTGCAATCTCAATCATTCCGTATTTAGTAGGCATGTTTGTTGCAATTGCGATGTTTCGTGCTTCTGGTGTGTTAGATTTTATCATTTCATTTGTACGTCCATTTCTTGAAGCGATAGGTGTTCCACCTGAAATTATCCCTCTTGCGATGATGCGTCCAATATCAGGCACAGCTGCACTTGGGATAACAAGTGACCTAATTTCAACATATGGAGCAGATTCATTTATAGGTCGTCTAGCTTCAACGATGCAAGGCAGTACGGATACGACATTATACATACTCACTGTTTACTTTGGTGCAGTTGGAATTAAAAAAATGGGAAATGCTTTAAAAGTGGGTTTACTAGCAGATATAATTGGTGCAATTGTATCAATTGTTGTCGTTTCACTCGTTTTTGGGTTAAAATAATAGCGATTGAACGTTTACCGTTTAAATGAATGGTAAACGTTTTTTGTTTGTTACAGAGAATAGCTTCATATTTTCTCGACAATTAATAATTATACTAACGGGAGTTCATCTACTTTTAGAAGTGTTTTTCAGAAAGCTTGAGAAAACAATATTGAAAGAGTAAGATGATACAAGAGGTGAAAATGCATGGAACGATTACAAAAGGTTATTGCCCAAGCGGGTGTAACATCAAGAAGAAAAGCAGAAGGTTTAATAAAAGAAGGCAAGGTGAAAGTAAACGGTAAGGTTGTGACAGAACTAGGAACGAAAGTAACAACAAATGATGAAATCCAAGTAAATGGAGTGACAGTTGAGAAAGCTGAACCTGTATATTTCCTTTTATATAAGCCAACAGGAGTTATTTCTGCTGTATCAGATGATAAAGGTCGAAAAACAGTGTTGGACTTTTTCCCAGAGATGCCAGAAAGAATCTATCCAGTTGGACGGTTAGATTATGATACATCAGGTTTAATTTTGTTGACGAACGATGGTGAATTTGCAAATACACTTATGCACCCAAAGTATCAAATTGATAAAGTATATATTGCAAAAACTGAAGGAATACCAACACGTGAAGAAATTAAAAGGCTACAAAAAGGTGTGAAGCTAGAAGATGGAATGACAGCACCTGCTAAAGTAAAAGTATTATCAATAGATAAGAAGAAGCAAACAGCAATTGTTCAAGTTACGATACATGAAGGACGTAATCGTCAAGTACGTCGTATGTTTGAGGCGATAGGTTATCCAATTAAAAAGCTTAAACGCGAACAGTATGGTTTCCTTAACTTGATTGGTATGAACACTGGTGATATACGTGAATTAAGTCCAAAAGAAGTGAAAAGAATGCGTGCACTTGCTGTCACACAACCTTCATAATATTTACACTATAGTCAACGTGTTAAATGCTATACTTAAGACTAGGTTTTAAAGATAGGGGAGATCACGATGAAACAGCGCCGTTTAGTAGTTAGAACGGTGATTTTACTAGTACTAGCCAGTGCTCTAGGTTTCACTTTCTATACGAACTTCTTCGCTAATAATGAGATTGTTAAAAAGGGAGAAAAAGCACCTGACTTTATCTTGGAAAATTTACAAGGGGAAAAGGTACAGTTAAGTGATTATGAAGGGAAAGGAATATTCCTTAACTTCTGGGGTACATGGTGTAAGCCATGTGAAAAAGAGATGCCTTATATGGAAAATTTATATCCTGAATATAGTGCAAAAGATGTTGAAATTCTCGCTGTAAATGTGGGAGAATCAAAGCTGGCAGTTGAAAAGTTCAAAGAACGCTTTGGTTTATCATTTCCAATCTTACTAGACAAGGATGGAGAAGTTGTTGATGCGTTTGGAATCAACCCATTACCGACTACAGTATTATTAAATAAAGAACATGAAGTCGTTGATACGATTACAGGCACATTAACTGAAGAGATGATTAGAGCCCACATGGAACGAATAAAACCATAACAATTGTTCGTGGATAATGATTTGAGGTGAGACCATGGAGAAAGTGAAATGTCAATGTGGGCATGTCAACCCTCACGGAACACTACTTTGTGAGTCATGCGGGAATCCACTAGAAGAAGTTGATAAAGAATTATTAGACATGCGTTATGATGGTAGTGCACGTCGTTCACAGACATATAAAAAGACAATAGTGGATAAAATATGGAACTTTTTTTCTTCTGTTAAGGTTGGGGTCTGGTTAATTGTAATAACATTGGTAGCATCTTCACTAGGAACGATATTACCGCAAGAAATGTACATACCGCCTACAGAATCACCAGCTATTTTCTATGAGAAAGAATATGGTTTCGTTGGAAAGCTTTATTACACACTTGGTTTTCATAACTTATACGGTTCATGGTGGTACATGCTGATGGTCGCTTCAATTGCGATTTCATTAGTTATTTGTAGCTTAGACCGAGTTATACCGTTGCATCGAGCTTTAAAAAACCAAAGTGAGAAGAAACATGATAATTTCTTAAAACGACAACGTGTATTTGGTGTTACAGAGACAGCAAATTCTGAGAGTTCATATAACCAAATAGAAGAAGCTCTTAAAAAGAAACGTTACCATATTCGTGAAAAAGATGGCAATCTTCTTGCAGAGAAGGGACGGTTCTCTCGTTGGGGTCCGTATGTGAATCATATTGGTCTCATTATCTTCTTAATTGGTGCGATGCTGCGTTTCTTCCCAGGCATGTATATTGATGAAACTTTATGGTTAAGAGATGGAGAGACGAAAGCTATTCCAGGAACGGATGGAGAGTATTATCTGCAAAGTAATGGTTTTGTAAGAGAATTGTATAGCGAGGAAGATGGGTTTGAAGTTGGTATGGGCACAGCGAAGAACTTTCAAACAAATGTCACACTATACAAAACGAATGACAGTCGTCTTCCTGGACAAGAAGCAGAACTTGAAGAAGTGAAGTCACACGAAATTCGTGTAAACGAACCGCTTAAATTTGAGGGCTTTGCTGTATATCAAGTTAGCTATAAGCTAGATGAATTTAAGAGTATGTCTTTTGAGTTAGAGAATAAGCAAACTGGGGAGACATTTGGAGATTTAACTGTTATGTTAGAAGAGCCAGAACAAGTCTATGATTTAGGAAATGGCTATCGAGTAGAACTAATGAATTATTTTCCCGACTTTTACTTTGATGAGGACGGGAATCCAGCAACACAGACACGTCTACCGAATAACCCAGCATTTGTGTTTAAGATGTTTACACCTGAGACACCAGAAGGCGAAATTAGTTTTGTAGGTATTCGACTAAACGTAGAACCAATTGGTGACAATGATTACAAAATGTCATTTTCTGGTATAGATACTCAAAATGCGACTGCATTAACAATACGTCTAGATCGGACATTGTGGATTATAGGTATTGGTGGTGTAATCTTTATGTTAGGTGTCATTCAAGGGATGTACTGGAACCACCGTCGCATTTGGTTGAAGCGTAAGCAAGGGGAAGTATGGATTGCTGGCCATACGAATAAAAACTGGTTTGGTTTGAAGAAGGACATAGAATTTGCACTTATAGGTACAGACATAAATATGCCAATTGACCAATCAGAAGATAAAAAAGATAAGAAAATGAGTTAAGTGTCTTCGAAACAGAGAAACTTGTAAAAAAGGAGGGAATATGAGGTGGGGAACTTGGCTGACATTAGTAGTACGTTACTATATGTTGCATTTGTTATTTACCTTATTGCTACCGCTTTCTTCGGTGGAGCAATTCGCGATAAACACTCACAAGCAAAAACAAATAAAGCAGGAAAAATCGGTATTACGTTAACAATAATTGGTTTTACTGCACAAGTTGGATATTTTATTACACGATGGATTGCATCAGGTCACGCACCTGTTAGTAATTTGTTTGAATATACAACATTCTTTGGAATGATGCTTGTTTTTGCGTTTATCTTTATTTACTTTATTTATCAGGTTTCACTACTAGGGGTGTTTATTCTCCCTGTAGCGTTATTGATTATTGCTTATGCAAGCATGTTTCCAACAGATATTAGTCCGTTGATTCCATCGCTACAAAGTCACTGGCTTTATATTCATGTAACAACAGCAGCGTTAGGAGAGGCGATCCTAGCAATAAGTTTTGGTGCAGGTTTAATCTACTTAATCCATGTTGTTGATCAAACAAAGTCTAGTAAGCGAACGTTTTGGTTAGAGTTTATTTTATATAGTATTCTTTCTACACTCGGATTCGTAATCATTACATCTATTTTCTCTGCAACGAACTATGAAGCTACGTTTAATTGGATCAATGAAACAGGCCAAGAGGCAGAGCTCGTCTATAATATGCCAGCTATTGTAGGTCCGTTAGATGGTGAATTATTGACTGAAGATACGTTTGGACCATTATTTGAAGCACCTTCTTGGATGAATGGTGCACAAGCTCCAAGGAAGTTTAATACGTTATTGTGGTCATTGTTGGCTGGTTTAGCACTTTATGGATCTTTACGTTTAATTCTACGTAAGCGGATCGCAGCGGCAATGCAGCCGTTGTTAAAAAATGTTAATCCTCAACTTGTAGATGAGATAAGCTACCGTGCAGTAACAATCGGTTTCCCAGTTTTTACATTAGGTGCACTTATCTTCGCTATGATCTGGGCACAAATTGCATGGACAAGATTTTGGGGATGGGATCCAAAAGAAGTTTGGGCTCTTATTACATGGTTATTCTATGCAGCATTTTTACACCTACGCTTATCAAAAGGGTGGCATGGTGAGAAATCAGCTTGGCTTGCGGTTATTGGGTTCGCTATTATTATGTTTAACCTTGTAGCAGTAAATCTTGTTATTGCTGGACTACACTCATATGCTTAAAAATGGGTTAAACATTCAGCACATTCACCATCGTAACTATTAATTACAATATAGTAATAACAAAACGAGCTTAGTGAATAAGCTCGTTTTGTTATTAGCTTTGATAATTTTGTAATCGTAATGATGATAAGGTTATAATTAGGAATACACGTTAATAACATTGTCTTTCTTCCTGTTGTTTAGTAATATATAAGGCAGATTAGAAATAAGGAGATAATGTATATAGACAGGATACAAATGTGAAACTTGCTCACCTTTATAAGAATACATATTAGATAGATGTAACGCTTATTTGATAAAGTTTCTATTAATTTAACAATAGGGGTATTGTTAATAACACAAATTCTGAGTCTTGAAATACATAACATCTAAATTGTGAAAAGGGGATTTATGGTAATGGATAATAATGTGAAAATTTTAGTTGTAGATGATGAAGAGCGCATCCGTCGCTTATTAAAAATGTACTTAGAGAGAGAAGAATATACGATTGAGGAAGCTGAAGATGGTGAAACAGCATTACAAAAGGCAATTGAGTATGATTATGATTTAATTCTCCTTGATTTAATGATGCCTGGAATGGATGGTCTTGAAGTTTGTAAGCAAATTAGAGAGAAGAAGGCTACTCCAATTATGATGTTAACAGCAAAGGGTGAAGAAGCTAACCGTGTACAAGGTTTTGAGGTAGGGACTGATGACTACATTGTCAAACCTTTTAGCCCTCGTGAGGTCGTATTACGTGTGAAAGCGTTGTTGCGTCGTTCATCACCTACGAAGTTTTTACAAACCGATACGAAAACGAAAGACTTGGTCGTATTTCCACACTTAACGATTGATAATGATGCACATCGAGTAACGGCTGATGGCAAAGATGTTAGCTTAACGCCGAAAGAGTATGAGTTACTCTATTTCCTAGCGAAAGCTCCAGATAAAGTATTTGATCGTGAACAATTACTTAAAGAAGTATGGCAATATGAGTTTTTTGGTGATCTTCGTACTGTTGATACGCATGTTAAACGTTTACGTGAAAAGCTCAATAAAGTTTCTCCACAAGCAGCGAAGATGATCGTTACTGTTTGGGGGGTTGGTTACAAGTTTGAGGTTGTGAGTGAATAATGTTTTGGCGTAGTGTAGTTGGGAAGCTATCATTCACCATCTTGTTGCTCGTTTCATTTGTACTTTCAATCATAACAGTTTTGTTATTAGAATTTTTCGAAACCTATCATGTGAATGAAGCAGAGCGACAACTCTTCCAAACAGCTTCAAAAATATCTATGATTGTAGACGAGCAGGATGAGCAAACTCTTGCTCTTAAATTTGTTGCACAAATGGTAGACCCTTCTACAGAGAAGTTATTTATCGTAACGGGTGAAAGCCAGCAATTACATGCTTTTAACAATCCTGTCAGTGAAAATCTGTCTATAAGCGATATTGTAAATAAAGAAGATTTGGATAGTGTTCTTGAACATCAAGAAAAAATTAGTAAATTGACTTATTTACCAGATAAATTATTGGGAAATGAAAGTTTAAATGAGGAAATGATGTTAGTCGGTGTGCCAATTACAGCTTATGGGAAAGAAACAGGTGCTGTATTTATTTATCAGTCACTTGACATCGTCAGTCAAACGACGAAACAAACGACTCGTATCATTTTGTTGAGTGCGTTCATTGCAATCGTTCTAACGACGATCTTTGCTTTCTTTCTTTCGACAAGAATTACAGCACCATTACGAAAAATGAGGGAAGCGGCCTTTGAAGTAGCACGAGGAGAATTTGATACAAAAGTTCCGATTCTTACTCATGATGAAATTGGTGAACTGGCACTTGCCTTTAATCGTATGGGCAGGCAACTTTCTTTTCATATTAATGCCTTAAATCACGAGAAGGAACAGCTCTCAAGTATCTTAAAGAGTATGGCAGATGGGGTTATTACGATGAATCGAAAAGGAAACATTCTCGTTTCGAACCCACCTGCAACGAGATTTCTTGAAGCTTATTACTATGAGCGTAAGAATGAAGAATTTTTAGAGATGCAAGTATTACCCGATGAATTAAAGCAGATTTTACGAAAAGTAATAAAGGAAGAGCAGGAGCAAATCATTGAGATGATCCTTCAAGGAAGAAGTTGGGTTATTTTGATCACACCGTTGTATGATGAAAGTTTTGTTCGAGGAGCGGTTGCTGTACTTCGAGATATGACAGAAGAACGTAGACTAGACAAACTTCGTAAAGATTTCATTGCAAATGTTTCGCACGAATTAAGAACACCAATCTCGATGCTTCAAGGATATAGTGAAGCGATTATCGATGATATTGCAGGTTCAGAGGATGAAAAGAAAGAAATTGCGAAAATAATATATGATGAATCATTACGTATGGGTCGTCTCGTAAATGAATTGTTAGACCTTGCTCGAATGGAAGCAGGGCATATTCAATTAAATTCTAGTGAAGTGAACGTATCAGACTTTATAAATCGTGTCGTACGTAAATTTCAAGGACTTGCGAAAGATAAGAAGATCGAACTTGTATCAAATACAGATGAAAGTGCACGCACGTTAATGTTTGATCCAGATCGAATCGAGCAAGTGCTAACAAACTTAATTGACAATGCGATTCGGCACACATCCGAGGGTGGTAAGGTAGCAGTATCAATGGAGAATTTGGATGACAATGTTAGAATAGATGTTAGTGATTCAGGTTCAGGTATTCCAGAGGAGGATCTTCCGTTTGTGTTCGAGCGATTCTACAAAGCAGACAAAGCTAGAACTAGGGGAAGAAGTGGTACTGGATTAGGACTTGCAATTGCAAGAAATATTGTTGAGGCACATAAAGGACGTATCTCTGTACATAGTAAAATTAACGAAGGAACGACATTTTCATTTTTATTGCCTAAGCAATAATTTAGAATTGTAATAAGAACCAGTCTCTTATCAAACGGAGACTGGTTTTTATGATTTTTAGTTAAAATAAAACAAAAAAATTTTTTCCTTAACTGCCCATAGTAAAGTGAGCATTACTACGGTGATTTTTTATTGTCTTTTTAATGCAAGTAAAAAACATGGTACATATTTTCAAGCAACTATTAATTCATTTGGAAGTACTAAACTGACTATTTGTATATCAACACAAAGGATGATTTAAGCTGAAATTATAATAAAGCCATCCTTAGGCGAATCATATCTGTACATTGAATACCATTTTCATAGATCTCTTCATCATAATGACGAATGAAAAAGTCGTAATCAATCCCACATATTCGAAATCCACATTTTTGATAAAGACCTAGTTGGTGAATGCTTGAATTTCCAGTGCCAATTTCAATTGTATGAACATTCATGTTACGTGCTTTCTGAATTGCATCCTCAATTAATCTTCTTCCGATCCCTTGCTTATGATATTTTGGATTAACAGCGATATTTACAATTTCAATTGTTTTTGGTCGTGTTTGGATCAATACGTAAATACCTATGAGTTCACGTTCGAAGTAAGCAGTATAACACTTTCCTCTAGTGAGATAATCATTTATTGTTTCGCGTGATGGATCTGCTAATAATAGAAGGTCATACACTGCTTCGGTAATATTTGCCTCGTTAATTACAAGAGAATCTATCTTCATATGTTACTATCTCCTTATACATTCAATAATTTCTCAATATCACCATGCATTGCAAGAGGATCAATTGGTGATTCGAAACGTTTTAAGACTTCACCATTTCGAACAACTAAAAATTTCGTGAAATTCCATTTAATTTCTTGACCTTCAAGTAAGTCTAGATGCTCTGTTTTTAGTATTCACGATCATTAGAGGTTTACCTTCATATTTACTTAACGGAGTGTAATTGCCTTTTGCATCTTTTACAGAATAATTATAGATAGTCATCGTTAGTACCTTCTCCCTATGATTATGTTTAATAGGTATATTGTAAGTAAACTTATGACAATACGCGAACAATTTAACTTAGTATTCTTAGAATTTTCATAAATTCATGGAATACGATTCACTCCACCTTAGGTAATGGAAAAACATCTTGCTGGAATGGAGCGTCTCATGTATGATTAAAGCAAAACTGAACAGGAATTCGTAGCACATAGGTGTCGGATGAATAGTTAACTAGTTAACTATTCATCCGACTGAAAAGGGAATCTGGTGAAATTCCAGAACTGTCCCCGCAACTGTAATTGTGGACGAAATGAGATCACCACTGTGCCTATAATGATGCATGGGAAGGCTCAAAGTAGAAAGAAGCATAAGTCAGTAGACCTGCCTAATGAGCTCGTAGTTTCAAATCTTCGGGGGTTGAGTGTTTGAAGCGACATGCAATAGGTGTAGCATTTAATTGAATGCCTTAATTTCTTCGTGTGTCGTTACTCGTTACCTCATCCTTCGAAGGATGAGGTTTTTTATATTAAGTTGGCAATTAATACGTTCACTTTAAAACTAAATATAAAGTGCACATATTAGTTGGAAGAGATGTTCTATTAATAGTAGAGTCATTTAATCAGAGAAGGGAACAGTTGAGATGAAAAAAGGTTTGCAACTACTTGTAGTAATTAGTGTATTTTTAATTTTCGCACTCACTGGTTGTGGTGCACAATCGAATGATCAAGTGAAAGAACAACAAACAACGGACGAAACAGTTATTACGAAATCTGATTTTCCAGTGACTGTCGTAGATGCTACTGGAGAAGAATTAACGATAGAATCTTCACCTGAACGCATAGTGTCACTTATTCCAAGTAATACAGAGATTTCTTTTGCAATTGGTGCAGGTGAACAAATTGTAGGAGTTACAGACTGGGATAACTATCCTGAAGAAGTAACTGAGATAGCAAAAGTTGGAGGATTAGAAGTTAATAGCGAAAGCATACTGGCATTACAACCTGACCTCGTGTTAGCTCACACTTCAAGTACAGGTAGTTCAGAACAAGCGCTCGACCAACTTAAGCAAGCAGGTATAACGGTTGTTGTCATTCCGTCTGCAACATCTATTTCTGACGTATATGATTCAATAGACTTAATTGGAAAAGTTACTGGTCATGCACAATCTTCAGCAAAGATTATAGATCAGATGAAAGAACGTGTTGAAAAGGTTGCTGAAAAAGCAGAATTGATTTCGGAAGCTGAGAAGAAGACAGTGTGGGTTGAAGTTCAACCTGAACCAGAAATTTATACGACTGGTAAAGGAACATTTATGCATGAGATTCTTGAGTTAATCGGTGCAAAAAATGCTGCAGCAGATGGAGAAGGTTGGTTGAAGTATACAGAAGAAGATGCGGTGTTATTAAATCCTGATGTTATTGTCGTTACATACGGTTATTATGTTGATAAACCAATTGAGAAAGTATTGGGTCGACTTGCTTGGCAAGATGTTAATGCAGTGACAAATAAGAAAGTGTTTGCAGTAGATTCTGATAAATTTACCCGCGCAGGTCCGAGGTTAGTAGAGGGAGTCGAGGAACTTGCAAAGCTCGTCTATCCGAACATTTATCAATAATCATCCGAGTATAGCATATACCGTTTCGAGTACATTACTATTGATTACGATTGTTCATGCCATTACATCTGGTACACTTCCTCTTACATATTCACAAGTAATAGAAGTTATTTATTACTCTGTAATAGGCAGAGTAGAAGAAATAGACCCAGTGCATGAGAATATCATTATGCTCATTCGATTACCGCGTGTTTTATTAGCTCTATTTGTCGGAGGATCACTAGCTATAGCTGGTGCTTCCTTCCAAGGGTTATTACAAAATCCACTTGCTGATCCCTATACATTAGGAATTTCATCAGGTGCATCACTAGGTGCAGTTATTGTCATGTTCTTTGGTATATCGATCCCACTTGTTAAGGGTTTTACATTGCCGATTGTTAGCATTATGTTTGGATTTATCACACTCGTTTTAGTTTTGGGTTTTACGCGATTAATTGACAAGAAACTTTCAATTGAAACGATTATCTTATCAGGCATTATTTTTAGTGCATTTATTGGTTCTTTTATTTCTTTAATTATTGCCTTAACTGGAGAAGAGTTAAGACAAATCATTACATGGTTATTAGGAAGCGTGTCTATGCGTGGTTGGGCATACGTACAAATGATTACGCCATTCACAATAATCGGTGTTCTCATCCTTCAGTTTAATGCAAAAGAACTGAATGCGATGGCATTTGGTGAAGACGCAGCGCGACATATTGGCGTAGATGTGGAAAGAAGAAAGTTTGCAGTTCTATGCGGTGCATCTCTACTTGCAGGATCAGCAGTAGCAGTTTCAGGAACGATAGGTTTTGTTGGCTTAGTGATCCCTCATATTACTCGAATACTCTGGGGTGTGAATCATAGGCATCTCTTGCCTCTGTCTTTCTTAAATGGTAGTACATTTTTAATTTTAGCTGATACTGTAGCCAGGACGATTATTTCTCCATCAGAATTGCCTATTGGAGTGATCACAGCTTTAATCGGAGCCCCTGTCTTTGCGATACTGTTCTATATGACTAGGAGAACAAGAGCTTTTTAGAAAGTAGTGATAATATGTTGAAGGTGAAAAATGCTTCTGGTGGTTATGGCAAGAAAAAAGTTGTATCAAATATTTCCTTTTCAGTTAAGCAGGGAGAGGTTTTCGGAATTATCGGTCCAAATGGTAGCGGTAAGTCGACGTTATTACAAATGATAAATGGAAAGCTTCCATTAATGAAAGGTGAAATACTATTAAACGAACAGCACATTTCAATGTATACAGCTAAAGAGCAAGCAAAACTTGTTGCAGTATTATCTCAAGAGAATGATGTTGCATTTGCATATACCGTTAGAGAGACGGTTAAACTTGGTCGATATTCCCATCAAAGTGGCTTATTTCCACGCTGGAGTTATGATGATGAACAGGCTGTCATTGAAGCACTTGAAAAAACACAATTGACACACCTTCAAGATAAGTCGATTCAGTTATTAAGTGGAGGGGAGAGGCAAAGAGTCTACTTAGCACGTGCTCTTGCGCAAAAACCTAAACTATTATTACTGGATGAACCAACGAATCATTTAGATATCGCTCATCAGATGCGTTTATTGGATACGTTAAAAGACTGGGCAAAGCAGTATAAATTTACCGTCATTTCAATCTTTCATGATTTGAACTTAGCGAGTTTGTATTGTGATCGATTACTAATGCTTGAAGCTGGAAAAATGGTAGAATTGCAACCTTCGGAACTTGCTTTAACTGAAGAGAAAGTACAACGCATCTATGAAACAGATGTGAGCAGAGTCGACCATCCGACAAAGCCTGCTCCCTTTATTGCATTTGAACCGAAGTCATTCGAAATTGATAGAGTTGTATCTTTAGATGATCTGACCGTGATGGCTAATCATGAGAGAATTACGATAACGTCATCTAAACCGATTAAAACATTATCATCAGCATTAATTGGCTCTGGATTCCAATGGTCACGTCAGTTCGTTAATCGACATGTTCATAAAGATTATAATGAATCTGATCCTTTAGCAGAGATGACCGAATATTTAAGTAATAATGGTATTCAGCCACAGCAGACAATTGCTATGATGACGGCAGCAAGACTAGAAGATGCATCATATAAACGGATAGATACGGATGAGTTTTCTTTGTTTATAGTAGTGACAGCTGGAACAGGAAATGCAGTTGATGTATCAAAAGCTTATATGCATAAGCAATTTTCTAACGTGCCAGGTACAATTAATAGCTGGATCTTCATAAATGCGTGCTTAACGGAGGCAGCTTTCGTACAAGCAATGATGACTGCGACTGAAGCAAAGGTTAAAGCACTTCAATCTGAGCAGATTATCGATAGTGAGACAGACACGATTGCGACTGGTACATCCACAGATAGTGTGCTAGTAGGTGCAACGCAAACTGGTAGCACTATAGAATATGCTGGGACAATCACGAATTTAGGGAAGGCAATTGGAAAGCTTATGTATGAAGCTGTTTCTGAGTCGGTTGAACGTTACAAGCAAAGGGTGAAGGTGCATGATTAATCATTTGATTTCAATATGCTTTGCTCTAGTTCTAGACCGATTGTTTGGAGATCCAGAGCATTTACCACATCCAGTTCGATATATGGGTACACTTATTTCAAAGTTAGATAAAAGTTTGAATATAGGAAAGTATCGAAAAGTAAAAGGAATTGTGACGGTTTTAATTGTTAGTATCGTTTGTTTTGGCTTTGCCTATTGTATCGTTCAACTGTCTGTTCTAATTCATCCGTCTGTCGCGATTTTAGTTGAAGGTTTTCTAATTTATACAACAATTGCAATGAATGATCTTGAGCGGGCAGCACGGCGTGTTGAAACACCACTAATGAATGGAGATATGTTAGAAGCAAGGGATAAGTTGGGATGGATTGTCGGACGAGATACAACTCATTTAAATGAGTCAGAGATCGTGCGTGGGACAGTAGAGACGGTTTCAGAAAATACAAGTGATGGTATAACAGCTTCTTTATTCTATGCTGCTATTGGTGGAGCTCCATTAGCTTTTTTGTATAGAGCTGTTAATACGTGTGATGCTATGCTAGGTTACAAGAATGAGAAATATTATCATTTTGGATGGGCTGCTGCTCGTTTTGATGACCTTTTAAATTTCATTCCAAGTAGGATGACAGGCTTACTGATGATTATAGTGAATGCCTCAGGATATCAACTTAAAACTACTAGTTTATTGAAACAGTTATCTAAGCATGCGAAGAACCATCCTAGTCCGAATAGTGGTTGGTGTGAAGCGGCAACTGCATTATTATTACGCGTACAATTAGGTGGGCAAAACACATATCACGGTCAAGTGTCAAACAGACCGCTCATTGGTGTAGATGAAGTCCAATTACAAACAAAACATATAAATGAAACCATTCAAATTATGAAACGAACAACATATTATTTTTTCATTCTATTAGCAATGGGGGTCATTCTGTATGAACAGCTCATTACCTAAACACGGTGCGAATATCATTGGGTTATATGAAGCACTCGGACAGCCGCTTCACCCAAATCCAATTGATTTTAGCGTCAATACGAACCCATATGGTATGCCAGCATCAATTGAGAAAAGTATCAAGGATGGAGCTAAGTTAATTGGGCAGTATCCTGAGATGGAATCCTACACATTACGGGAACGAATAGCATACAAAGAAGGTCTTCATTCTAAACAAGTACTTGTAGGAAATGGAGCAGCTGAATGCATTTTTTTACTAGCTCGTTTTTTTATGAAGAAAACAGTAGGCATAATTGAGCCAACCTTTACAGAGTATGCGCTAGCCTCTACGGCAAATCAATCACCGATAAAACGTTTTATCTTAAACAACAATTGGCAATTAGAAGTTGATAAGTTAGACAATTTTATAGAAGGAGTTGATGTTCTTTACTGTTGCCATCCTAACAACCCTACAGGAGTAGCGTATGGAAATGAAACGATTGAAGATTTAGCTGAACGATGTAATCGAGCGAGTACAACACTCATAATTGATGAGGCATTCTATGATTTTTCCGTAGAAGAAGTATCTGCAACAAAGTTGCTAACTACATATCCGAATGTCATCATCGTTCGTTCATTTACGAAGATGTATCATATCCCTGGTATCCGTCTCGGTTATGTGCTTGCACGACCAGCGATTATTGAAGCATTATTTCGTTACCAACCACCTTGGAGTGTGAATACACTTGCTCAAGAGATTGGACTACAATGTGTAGCAGATTCGTTCTTTGAAGAGGAAACGAAACACAAAATTGCAAACGAAAGAGCAAGAGTTTTTATGGAGTTAGAGAAGTTAGGCATGGATTATTCAAACTCAGCGGTAAATTTTTATTTGTTGATAGGTAAAACAAAAGCAGAAATTGATCATCTTATTATATATTTATTGCAAAATGGGATTGTACCTCGACATACATATCATTTTCCAGGAATAGAAGGAATAGCTATTCGTTTAGCTATAAAAGATCGGCATGAAAATGATCAATTACTACACGTATTACAAAGGTGGAGAGCAGATTGTTAACGTTTGTATGTGGCGGTGTACGAAGTGGAAAAAGTTCGTTTGCTGAACAACTTATTGAAGAACATTCTGATCAATCACAATGTCATTATATTGCAACAAGCACTATAACAGATTCAGAGATGCAAAATCGAATTGTTCGTCATAAAAATGATCGAGTTCAATCACAAATAAATTGGCAAACATGGGAACAACCAAAGCAGTTGGATTTGTTAACCCGTCATTTCTCTAAAGATGATGTGCTTTTAATAGATTGTTTAACAGTATGGTTAAGCAATGAACTATTTACTTCAAACATTTGGAAGTGTGAAGAGAAAGTGGCTACAACTGTGAATAAAATGTTAGATGTTCTAAAGACGCTAAGTGAACGTTGTAAACACGTTATTATCGTTTCAAATGATATTTTTCATAGTGGTTTTCCAGATGATTTTGGTAGTAAAGTGTATGTACGTTCATTAGGTCATTTACATCAAGCGATCGTAAGAATGTCAAATTTATCATATGAAGTTGAATTTGGTTCTGCACGATTGATGAAGGATGCACATTAATGATGCGATATGTAATTGACGGTTTTTTATTGGCATTTCAGTTTTTTACACTAATTCCAATTAATAAGAATATTGAATGGGAGCAAAGGCGTGCACGCTATGCCATTATATTTTTACCATTTATAGGTTTGATAATGGGGAGCACTTTAGCTGGTATTTCTAATGTGATGCATATGTTCTCACTTTCGAACTTAGCCATTTCAGTATGTATATTATTTTTTACTGTAGTTGTCTCAGGAGGATTACATCTGGACGGTTGGATGGATTGCTCAGACGCCTACTTTTCTTATCGAGATAAGGAGCGTAGGCTCGACATTATGAGTGATCCGCATGTTGGAGCATTTGGTGTAATATCACTATTCTTTCTACTTTTATTTCGCTGGTTATTTCTATATGAGTCGGTGGCAATGAACTTTATAACAACGAGTCTAATGTTAATTGTAATTCCAGTATTGTCGAGGTTCGGTATGGTCTATTTACTCACGTTTACCCGTACTGCTAAGCAAAGTGGACTTGCCTTCCACTTTCAAAAACAGTTGATGCAAAGGGATTTCTTCTTAGCAGGTATACTAACGATTGTGCCATTACTTCTAATTGCATGGATGTTTGACAGTTTTATCGTTTTATTAGTGCTGTTCATAATAATTATTGGATTTTCTATCATTTTTCATTTCTTTGTAAAACATGCTTTTGGTGGTGTAACTGGTGATACACTTGGTGCATGTATTGAAGGAGGTGAGACGGTTTTATGGATGATCGTTTGGTGCTTACTCTCCTACGCCACGGTGTAACAGAGGCGAATCTGGCTAAGCAGTACCTTGGTTGGCGAGATATTCCGCTACAAGCCAGGACAAAAGAAAGATTGAAAGAAAATACATCACTCAAAGTTGATTTGCTTGTCTCAAGTGATTTAATCCGATGTGTTGAAACTGCTAATAAATTGTTCCCTCGTCATCATATTTATAAGATGGCGTCATTACGTGAGTATCATTTTGGTGACTGGGATGGATTCACATATGAACAATTGAAGCATGAACCATCTTATCAAAGGTGGCTTAGTGATATGAGTATACGTGTTCCAAATGGGGAATCATTGTACGATTTTCAAACCCGTATTCGTCAAGGATTACTGAAAATAACCGATATGATTAGTAAAGAAGGAGTACGTAATGTTGTTGTTGTTACACACGGTGGTGTCATAAGGCAGCTCTTATCATGGTTATCGCCAGATGAAAAAGACTTTTGGGAATGGGACGTACCATATCAAGGTGGTTATAGACTTGTTACGACACTTCAGCGATTAAGGAGGAGCGAGCGATGCACTTTATTACAGGTGGTGTCTGCCAAGGAAAACGAAGATGGGTTTACGAGCATTACGACCTAGACAGTTATTCGAATTGGAAATGGCAATCAGCATTTGAGACAGATTTGAAGCTACCAAATGAATCGAGTGTAGAAAGGATACATGTAATTGAGGGAATTGAGGTAGCGTTCAAACAATCTTTAACATTACAAGTGGAAGAATGTCGAGATCGATGGTATCACTTCTTTAATGCTTGGTGTGAGTGGGAGCGAGAGGATCACCAGCTAGTAATAATCGGTGCTGATATTTCAAAGGGAATTGTCCCAATACAGAAGAGTGAGCGAATTTGGCGTGATCTAACGGGTTGGTGTTACCAAGACCTTGTGAAAAGATCAGATCGTTTTGATGTTATCTGGTGTGGTTTAAATCAAACATTGAAGTTAAAGGAGGAAGTTAGATGAAATTGTATACACGAACAGGTGATAAAGGTAAAACATCATTAGTTGGAGGTCGTGTTGATAAAGATCATATTCGAGTTAATGCATACGGTACGATTGATGAACTTAACAGTTTTATTGGTCAAGCGATGACACAACTACAAGATGAGAGATTTACTGACATTTATCAAGAACTAGAGAAGATTCAGCATGAATTATTTGATGGTGGTAGTGATTTAGCACGTGTGAAGATTGACCCTTCGAATTTCAAATTAAAAGAAGACACCGTTACATACCTTGAAGAGAGAATTGATGATTATATTGAAGAAGCACCTAAGTTAGAAAGGTTTATTCTACCAGGAGGTTCACCAGCAGCAGCGACGATTCATATTGCTCGTACTGTTGCACGTCGTGCTGAACGTACGATTGTAACACTTCAACGAGAAGAAACGATAAATGATAACGTCTTAACGTATGTTAATCGTTTATCGGATTATTTATTCGCAATTGCTCGTGTCATTAATGCACGACTAAATGTAAAAGATGTTGAATATGAACGAAGTGCATTAGTATTTCGCCGTGGGAAGAGGAAGGATAAAGAATGACAACGAGAAAACTATCAATCCTAGTCACTTTTATCGCATTTTCTATAGTTGGTGCCATGATCAAGATTCCAGCAGTCATTTCAAGTATTGCACTCGACAGTTTTCCAGCACTGGCAGGATCAGTACTACTCGGTCCTGTTGCTGGTGCTATTATAGGTGCACTTGGTCATTTAGGTTCAGCCTTTTTAGGTGGTTTACCACTTGGACCATTGCATCTACTCGTTGCAGTTGAAATGGCAGTAATCGTATTTGTGTTTGGTTATTTATATAGATCGAACAAACGTATGTTAGCATATAGCTTCTTCCTAATAAGTAATGGTTTTGTAGCAGCAATTCCATTCGGGTTCATAATAAGTTGGTCTTTTTATGTGGCGTTCTTACCACCTTTATTAATTGGTACAGCAGTTAACCTAGTTATAGCAATCGTTGCATTGCCAAGAATTCAACAAGCAACAAATGTCGTGTTGAGACGTAATGCGTGACTTACAGTTCGTTTCTATAAATGATAATGAAGAAATCGTTATTTCAGCAGATTGTAGCGGAGGCATTGGTGAGAGACAAAGTGATATTGTTTGCGCCTCAGCTGAAAAAACGAGCTATTATACGATGCGAGTTGCTTTAATGGAATTATTATCGGTAGGCGCAACATTAACATCTGTTACAATTCATAATTTAACAGGTGATGATACGTGGAATGCTTATCAATCTGGAATTCAGAAAGCATTAACAGAACTTAACTTAACTGATGTCTCCATTGGGGGTAGTACTGAGTCAAACTTTAAATTAGAACAATCGGCACTTGGTATTACACTTACAGGAATAGTTAAAAAAAATAAGAAAAAAATAAGGAAAACAAAAGAAGATGATTTATTTGCGGTAATTGGAACACCGTTAGTTGGTGAACAGGTTTTATTTCGAGAAGTAGAGGTTGCACCATTGAGTTTATTTCTTGAGATTGTAAACTTAGGATTTGTTCACGAAGTTGTTCCAATCGGTTCGAAAGGAATAAGGTACGAAGTTGAACAACTTTGTGTAAACAATAGCTTACATGTTGAGCAATTCGAATCATCAATAAATCTAAATAGCTCTGCTGGTCCAGCAACGTGTTTTCTGGTAACTTATGATGAAAGAAAACATGAAATGTTGAAGAAACTTGCTACACCATATTTCCACACACTATTGAGGAAGCCCTGAATTTTAATTCAGGGCTTTTTTTATGTATAGATAGGAATACTTTGAAAACGCCATTTTGAAAGGAAGTGTCCATACTTTTAAGCTTTAAAATAGCAATCATTAGGTCTGGCAGAATGAGAATATTTCATTATCGGTTATGTATAATTCTTCATTTAAGCAAAATACTACCTTATAGAATGTTTTTTTGGAGGGGCGTAGTAATGTGTCTGAAATCGTAAAGGAAAGATATAAAATAGATGGATTTTTAGTTTTTTATATTATTGTTGCAGCACAAGTAGGCGTAGGTGTGTTAGGTTTTCAGCGTGTCATTATGAGTAAGGCAGGTTATGATGGTTGGATTACTATAATATTAACAGGCATCTTATTTCATCTTGCTATTTATATAATTTACTCCATTCTTAATAGATACAAAACAGATGTAATTGAAATTCAAAGATTTATTTTTGGAAAGTGGATTGGTGGTTTCATAAATCTTATCATTGCGTTTTATTTTCTTTATAACTCAGTTACCGTTCTCACTACATTTATTGAAGTAATACAAGTTTGGATGTTTCCAACTCTATCCTCTTGGGTGTTGGGTTTTCTTTTTTGTTCGTTAATATACTATATCGTTTCAGGAGGATTTAGAGTTGTTACAGGGATGTGTTTCTTAGGATTTTTCATTACTATTCCACTCATTTTATTCCTATTATTTCCTCTTGAATATTCTGATTTTGTACCGTTATTACCAATTATTCAAAAACCGATTGGTAGTATCGTCGGTGCAATTAGTGATTCAATGATATCTTTTATGGGAATTGAGTTATTGCTCATCTTTTACCCATTTATTAAAAACCCAGAGAAGTCACAAAAGAGTGCACAATTCGGCTCGCTCTTTACGACCGTGTTATATTTACTCATTATAATCATTACCTTTGGATTCTTCAGTGAAGATCAATTAGAGAGAACTATATGGGCAACTTTAAGTATGTTTAAGGTTGCAGAATTCTCGTTTATAGAACGATTGGAATACGTAACAGTTACAGTATGGGTGTTTGTTGTCGTACCGACTATGATTTTGTACTTATGGGCATCATCAAGAATTATTAAGAGGACAACAAATTTTTCACAACGAAAAGTGATTATTTGCTTACTTTTAATCGTTTTAATAAGCATAGTATTTATAAATAGTAGGATTGAGATTAATTATTTAAATCAAGCAGTTAACTATGTGTCATTTTATTTAATCTTTGCTTACATTCCAATTCTTTTTATTTTGTCTAAACTCTTTTATCGTAAATATAGGAGGACAATGAAGTGAAACGATTTTCGTTTGAAAAATCGCAAAAAGAAGATAGATTAAGTAATTTAAAGAAAAATGGAGATTTTGTATCATATGAGAATTTAGGCCATCATACACCTTATCGAATTTCTTATCTTTATTCAATTGTTGATACGAATATATTGCATCGAGACCTCTTACAAAACTTAGAGGATCCATTCGATTCGTTAGAGGAGCTTAAGAAAAAACTTCCATTCGAAGAAATTATTATCACAAATGATGTCGATGAGTTGGAGGAAAGGATCTTAAAAGGTTATGTCGCACTTAGTCTTGTCGGAAAAGATGATGGATACATATTATTAAGCTGTATCGACCTTCAAGGGCGTGACATTATACCTCCGATGACCGAATATAGTGTTGAGGGTCCTAAAGAAGCGTTTGTAGAATCAATGAAAACGAACATCAACCTTGTTCGTAAACGCCTACCTGTAGTAGATTTAAAAATTGAGCTAATGGAGGTAGGAGCAAAGTCAAGAACGGGCGTAGCACTCCTCTATATGGAAAATGAAGTGAATATGGAGGATGTTAATCTCGTCCGAACAAAGATCGAAGCAATCACGATTGATAATATCGCAGATAGTGCTTATATTCAGCAGATTATTCAAGACAATTGGAGATCACCGTTTCCACAGTTGAAAAATACTGAACGACCAGAACGTTTATGTAATTCATTATGTGAAGGGAAGGTATGCATACTTGTTGATGGTTCATCGTTTGCACTTTCTGGTCCATCTTCCATTTTTGATTTTTTTAATTCATCTGGAGATTATTACTTAACGTGGCAAGTCGCTTCAGTTTTTCGAATCATGCGTTATTTTGCCTTGTTATTCTCTTTGTTAGCTACTCCCCTATATGTAGCAACTTTGACTTTTCATTATGAGTTGATTCCACGCGATTTGTTAGGCACGTTGGTAGGCTCGAGAGTTGATATTCCATTTCCACCGATTTTAGAAGCGTTATTTTTAGAAATAACAATTGAACTATTAAGGGAAGCTGGAGCTCGAATGCCTTCAAAGATCGCTCAAACAATTGGTATAGTTGGTGGTATTGTTCTAGGTACGGCTTCTGTAGAAGCAGGATTAACGAGTAATGTACTAATTATTATTGTCGCATTGACAACAATTTCTTCATATACATCCCCTGTTTATCGTATGGGTAATGCGTTTCGAGTAGTACGTTTTGTGTTTTTGATATTTGCTAGTTATTTAGGATTAATTGGTATTGCGATTTGTGGGGCATTCTTATTAACACATTTGCTTCGCTTAACATCTTTAGGGCATCCATATATGACACCGATTTATCCACCCCGTTCGGAAATGTGGAGAGATATGTTGATACGACTTCCATTTCGTTATTTGCGCAGACAAAATGTTTCATCGTTATCAATGGAACAAAGTTTTAAGGATATTTTCAAAAAGAAACAGAAAACAGATATTGATGAATGAGAAGGTGGAAGCACATGAAATGGAAGATATTTAACAGTGTTCTTATTATCCTCTTATTAACTGGATGTGCTCAGCAACATATCGTTGATGATATACTTATGATTCGAAATATAAGCTATGATAAGGTTGAAGAAGACAAAGTACACATGAAGATCTTAGTACCTGTTTATAATGAGAAAGAGGGTACGAGCTTAGAATTTTTTGAATCAGATACTGATTTAAGTAAATTAGGACGAAAACTGATGAATTATGAAGCACCATATCCGATTATGAGTGGTCAGGCAGCGGTAGCTTTATACGGTGAAGAGCTTGCTAAAAGTGGATTACATGATATTGTTGACACGTTAAATCGAGACCCTGAAATCGGTAATAAAATGAAGTTAGCAGTTGTTAAAGGTACAGCTGGTGATTTATTAGATAAGGAAGTTACCTCAGTTGGACAGCATCCAGGCATATATTTAGAAACATTAATGCTTCAAAATGAGAAAAGTCAATCTCTTCCAGTGACAAATTTGCATTTGTTTTTGAAGTATTATCATAGTGACGGAAGAGACCCCTACCTTCCTCTTATTGAAAAAAAGGGGAATCATGCTAATATTATTGGACTAGCTCTATTTGACGGAGATAAGTATGTTCATGAAATAGGAGTTAAAGATTTTTTTATTTTCCATTTATTATCCTCTGGAGATTATAAGCATGGTAATATTCAGGTTGCTTTAAATAAGGAGGAAGAAGAATCAACTGAGGAAGATCAAGAAGATGTTCAATTTGGTGGAAACCTTGCAATGATTGAAAATGTGAAAGCATCTACAAATTTTGAAGTAAATCACATTGGTGGAGTCCCAGAGGTTGACGTATACATTAAAATCGATTGTGTCATTCGAGAATATAAAGGAAAGGCAGATTTACGCGATCCAAAAGAAATTAAAAAAATGGAACTAAAGTTAGATGAGGAATTTACGCAGAAAAGTGAGTTGCTAATAAAAAAACTACAAGAGTTTAACGTTGATCCGATAGGGTTTGGAAGAATTGTAAAAAGTGATACACGTGATTGGGATAGAAAGAAATGGAAAGAAGTTTACCCAAATTTAATAGTAAATGTCCACTCTAAAGTTACAATTTTAAATACGGGAATCTCTGAGTAATGCTTACTAAAAAAATGTGTGATAGAGATGATAATTTGGCTAAGTTTTTCTTTTCGAAAAAGAAAAACTTAGCTTTTTTCGATATAATAACAAAGTGTAACCTTTTAAGGTTTTGTTCGACTAAATAGGAGAGAGAGGTATAAGGGATGAGGGATTTATTTCAGCATTTATATGAAAGATATCACCAAGATTTATTTCGATTTATCTTTTATATGGTCAAAAATAAAGAACAGACTGAAGATCTCGTTCAAGAAGTTTATATTAGAGTGCTGAAATCATACGAACGCTTCGAGGGCAGAAGTAGTGAGAAGACATGGCTATTTTCAATAGCGAAACATGTCACAATTGATTGGTTTCGAAAACAAAAGAATCAAAGTGTTATAACTGGAATAGAAGATGAGATAATTAGTGCAATTATTGAAGATGAAGACCCTTTACCAGAAGATGTGGTGATTTTGAATGAAGATATTCAATTAGTATATACGTGTTTGCATTCTTGTTCAGAAGATCAACGAATGGTTGTCATTTTACGTTATTTACAATCATTTTCTATAACTGAAACTGCTGATGTACTTGGTTGGACAGAGAGTAAAGTGAAAACAACTCAACACAGAGCGATTAAGTCATTAAAAGGATGTATGAATGAAGTTCATAATAAGGAGGGAGTGCCACATGTCTAAAAGGATTTACGACGAAGAACGAATTGAAGAACTTTTACAACAACTTCCAATAGTTGAAGACAACCGCAGTGCGGATGAAATATTCGCGAGAATTTCAAAAACAATGGAAGATGAGGAATCGTCTAATTCAGACATGAGCACCCCAATTGTAAAACGTTCAAAATGGGTTTTACCTGTACTTGGATCAGTGGCAGCAGTAGTCTTATTCATCGTTATGCTTCCAGTGATTTTAAATAATGGTTCTGAAATGAGTATTGAAAAAGAGGAGAGTTCCGAAAAAGCCATCTTCGAAAATCATGCTAATCTACAAGGGCAGTCAGAAGAGGGTTTTGCAGGTGATCAAGTCCAAAGTTTTAGTGAGAGTATAAGTAAGAAAATGATAGTGATTGAACCATTATCTCACACAATTAATGAAATTAATGCTGATGAGCAACTGTTAGTAGGTGCTTTGGTAAATGATTCATTTCAATATACAATACCAGTATCAAAGACAATACCTAAGAATATACCTCTAGACGAAGCTCTGAATTCATTTATTCAAGATGAATTGTCAAACATGTCGATATACTCAGCAGATTTTTGGAAGAACATTACTTTTGAGCAGTTAAACGAACATACTATGGAAGTCAATCTATTTGGTGAGCAATCTATGTTAATAAATAATGAGAAATCGGTTGAAGTTGCGTTCATATCTATGTTAAAAGAGATGATGCTACCTATTGGAATTTCTGAATTGAAATTTTCTCATAATGAAACAGCCGGTATTGAGTTCTCAAAAATGGGTTATGTAGAAAGTTTAATTATTGAAAGAGAGCAGAAAATATATTATTTAACAGAAGGAGAGCATAAATACCTTGTTCCGATCCCTACAACAGCATCAGATCTTCAATCAGCGTTTCAACAGATGTTAACGGATGACGACAATAAGCAGCTGTATTCTCCGTTTCTCAATGGTATCCAAGTTGAATCAGTGGAGTTAAATGATAAACACATTCAAATTCAATTAATGAATACAAATGACCTTGTAAATAATGAAGAAAGTATCTATATGATAGAAGCAATCTTACTAACAGCAAAATCTTATGGGTATGATACAGTTCAATTTGAAAATCTGCCATTTAATCAGTATGGACCATACAATGTTTCACAGCCAATAACAGTGCCATATTCAGCTAACCGCTTATAAGAAAGAGCCCCCATTCAAAAATCGATTAGAATGGGGGCTCTCTTGGTTATTGATCATGTGTTGACCCTCAAAACTAGAGAGAAACAATGACAATTAAAGTGTTAGTATTGACATTACTAGTTCAACTAATCATTAGTGGGGATGAAGGAATCTCCACTTATGGTAGTGTGACTAAATTATAGTTCAATCTTATTTATTGAAACGATGTCATCAATCTTACGTAGTTCATTGTATACATCATCAGTAATAGGCTTATCGAATGAAAGCATCATAATTGCTTCTCCACCTGCTTCTTTTCGACCAACTTGCATCGTTGCAATATTTACTTCATGCTCACCGAGGATGTGTCCAACGTTCCCAATAACACCTGGACGGTCAGTATGTTGCACGTATAATAAGCTGCCGTTAGGATAAAAATCAATATCAAACCCATTCATATTTACAATACGAGGTCCATATTCACGAACGAATGTCCCTTGAATCGTGAATGTTGCATTTTCACCGTGCACAATCGCTTTTATAGAGTTCGAATAGCCATTTGTATCACTCGTAATCTTCTCTCCGTATGCAATACCGCGTTGCTTCGTTACCATTGCTGCATTTACTTCATTTACTGCTGAATCAACACGAGGGCGAATAAACCCTGCAAGTAACGTACGAGTTAAGATTGTCGTATCTAAGTCAGCAATAGATCCCCCATAACGTAGTTCAATTTCTTTCACTGGAACTTTCATACATTGAGATACGAGAGAGCCCATGCTACTAGCAAGTTCATAATAAGGTTTAATCTTTTCATATACTTCTTTAGATAACGTTGGTAAGTTAAGAGAATTCTTAACAGGCTGACCTTCTAAAAATTGAAGCACTTCTTCTGACACTGATGCAGCGACATTTAATTGTGCTTCGACTGTTGATGCTCCTAAATGAGGAGTTGTAATAATATGATCTTGGCCAATAAGACGTGTATTTGTAGGAGGTTCTGTTACAAATACGTCAAGAGCTGCACCTGACACGTGACCACTTTCGATATGTTCAACGAGTGCATCTTCATCAATAATTCCACCGCGAGCACAGTTAATAAGATAAACACCTTTTTTTGCTTTCGCAATCGTTTCTTTATTGAATAATCCTTTTGTATCCTTTGTTAACGGAGTATGTACAGTGATAATATCTGCAACTTCAAGTAATCCATCAAAGTCAACTGCATCTACACCAAGCTTTTGTGCTCGTGCTTGAGTTAAGAATGGATCAAATACTGCTACACTCATTCCAAAAGCCTTAGCTCGTTTTGCAAGCTCTCCTCCGATACGACCCATTCCAACGATTCCAAGCGTTTTGCCGTATAACTCAGCACCTTGATATTTTTTTCGTTCCCATTTACCATCCTTCACTGAACTAACAGATTGAGGAATATTTCGCAACAATGATGCCATCATAGCAAATGTATGCTCAGCAGTAGAGATCGTATTTCCATCAGGTGCATTAATAACCACGATACCGCGTTTTGTAGCTGCATCAATATCGATATTATCAACACCGACACCTGCGCGAGCAACAATTTTTAAGTTAGTCATTTGCTCAACAAGCTCTTCTGTAACTTGTGTACCACTACGAACGAGTAATGCATCAAATTCGGCCAGCGAATCTTGTACTTCATCTACCTTCTTTTGGATAATTTCTACTTTATCACTTTTTAAGAGTGGAGCTAATCCTTCTGCACTCATTGTGTCAGACACGAGTATTTTATACATTTGTCTACTCCTTTGCCGCATTAATTTTTTTGATAATTTACCACATGCATTAATAGACTGTCAATCAGTTATTCACGAACGTTTTTGAATGTAAGCGGTTTCTCTGTTTGTATTTCAGTAAAATATGAGCTTGTAAAAAATTTATGACATTTCAGATATGGTGATTTAGATAAGAAAATAGACTGAAAAATATTTTCATTTGAAGAAAATATAACAAGATGTAAAGTAACATTAACCTATGTTAAAAGGGTTTGTTGTATTTTCTATTAATAGAAATAATAGGGAAAATCACTTGGAGAAATTGTACGTTATAATAGCAACTGTTGTGATTCATGTTGTTTAAGTAAACAACACGTTATATAACTATAAAGTAGAGAGGATAAGAAGCTTTTTAAAGGTAAGTCATAAGAAGAGCCCATGCAAAGATGCAAGGGCTCTGCTCGTACTATTCAAATTTTAATGCGTCACCGTCAAACGATTCTTCTGAGATTTTGATGGAGTCAGTTGGACAACCTTCAAATGCATCTTCCATATCTTCTAGAAGTACGTCTGGAATTTCTACGATACCTTGGTTATCATCAAGTGTTACGAATGCAATGCCTTCATCATCATAATCGTAGATGTCAGGAGCAGCTGCACCACACGCTCCACATGCAATACAAGTTTCTTTGTCAACAATTGTGTACTTAGCCATAAATATGTAACCTCCCATGAGATATAATAATTTTCAAACAATGAAGTTTCTCTCAATGTTGTTCCCTTAACCTATCTTTGAGGTTAAAGTCTAACCACATACCTTATTGTAAAACGGTTTTGATAACTTTTCAATAGGAAAAACCATTGAGAATGCTTATCACATCAACGTTTTCACCAACTTCGCCTCCAAATAGATACGTCATTTGCCACATAGAAAGACTAGTTTGGTACAATGAACAAAAGGACTATCACTTATAAACTGTATCAAAATTCAATTATTATAAGTATCAAATAGTAAAAAAGGTTCGGTGAAAAATTTGATTACATATCGATTGAAAATTCTTTTATTTAGTCTAAATAAATTTGATGGTGAACGGTCATCATCAGGTCTCTTTCATCTGTTAAGAGGTAAGAAATCGTCACAAACCATTCAAGATGGTCAATTATTTGAGCTTTCATTTTTGTTTGGTACGATGCCTCGATATATTCGATCAAGGTTTGAACAAGATATACAACAATTGATAGAAAAAGGTTATGTGCAAATGAAATTAGAACGTGACGGTCATTTAATCGTCACTCAAAAAGGAAAAGAAGTAGTCAGTCTGTTCGAAAGAAGTGAAATATTTCCTAACGGATTAGATGGCTGGCAATATAACAATATAGGATCGGTTTTCTGGGAGAGATTTTCGTTATTGATTCAATCGATTTCAAATTTAGTTATCGAACAATCGAATTTTATTCCAGTGTCTCGCAATGAAGAAGTGTTTCGTTGGAGTAAGAACTGGTTTCAACAAACGGGTTTACAAAAGAAAGAGTTGGCCGACATGTTACATAAAGAGTGCCATGAGATACTGTCTACCATACCAGATGTACAGTCTGATATTTTTTTGTTGCGTTTGAGTGCATCTCACCGTTATGGGCTTACCTTTCAGCAAATTGGTGAGTATACTTCAGTAGGAGAAGATGGAGCAAGGTATCTCTTTCAAGCTGCACTACATCAATTTGTGAGAATGATACGAATGAGTGAAATGCGAACGAGTTTATTATATACACTTATTCGAGATCAACATAATGAAGTTCCACTAACCAACTCAACGAGGAAGACTTTTAACTTGTTTGAGCAAGGTCGTACAATAGAAGAAATCGCTCATATTCGAAATTTAAAATTAAGTACAATAGAAGACCATTTTATTGAGATCGCATTGAATGATCCGAGCTTCTCGACAGAGCCATTCATTTCAGATGAAATCGCTCAATCGGTATTACAGCTGTATCATTCGATGCAAACGAAGCGAATGAAGCCGATTAAGGAACAATTAAATGATGATGTCAGTTATTTTCAAATACGCCTAATAATTGCGAAAGGAGAGAGGAGATGAAATTAGAGAAAGTATTACAAAAGAAATTCGGTTTCTCATCATTTCGTGAAGGACAGAAAGAAATTATTGAGGATGTATTAAGTGGGAGAAATGTGCTTGCGATGTTACCTACGGGCGCAGGGAAATCATTGTGTTATCAATTTCCATCTTATGTTCTTGAAGGTACAGTGTTAGTTGTGTCTCCTCTTCTATCCCTTATGCAAGATCAAGTTCAACAGTTGAAGACGAAGGGGGAGAAACGAGTTGTTGCGTTAAATAGCTTTCTATCGTTCGAGGAAAGAAAGTTAGCATTACGATCATTACATAAGTATCGCATTATTTATGCATCACCAGAAATTCTTCAATCTGAGCATGTATTGAAACGTTTGGAACACGTGAAGATAAGTCTTTTCGTTGTTGATGAGGCACATTGTATTTCACAATGGGGGCACGAATTCCGCACCGATTATTTGAAGCTTACAGATGTTATTCAGCGATGTGGAACTCCACCTGTTCTAGCTCTGACAGCAACTGCATCAAATGAAGTTCAACAGGATATATTAAGACAACTGAAGCTAGAGAGTGTAAGCTGTCACATCCATTCTGTCGATCGAAATAATATTGCACTAGATATCCGTTATGTTGATTCAATGCAGGAGAAAATTGAGTATACGAAGAATTTAATCAAACAATTGCAAGGGTCAGGTATTATATACACTCCAACACGTTCAACAGCAGAACAGTATGCATCAATTCTTCGGAACGAAGGGATTCGTTGTGCTTATTATCATGGCGGGATGATAAATGAGGAGCGAATTTTAATTCAACAACAATTTATTAATGACCAGTTGGATGTGATATGTGCTACGAATGCATTTGGAATGGGGATTGATAAACAAGATATTCGGTTTGTTATTCACGTACACTACCCATCTGATATTGAATCTTATATTCAAGAAATCGGTAGAGCTGGTCGAGATGGAAACCATAGTGTGAGCATCCTTCTTTATTCAGATGGTGACCATGAGCTTCCAGAAAGGTTGATTGAAAAGGAATTCCCATCAATGAGTGAAGTAAAAGCGTTGCTTAATTATATGAAGCAAGACGTTTGTAAAAGCTGGCACGATGTAGAAGTGGTTGCTACACATATGGGGTTAACAGACATTCAGATACGATTTTTAAAATATCAATTCGAGCAATTTAACATATTAGTTGCAGACGAAGTAACAAATTCATGGCATAATATAGAAGTTGAGGAAAAAATACGACCAATTATTAATAAACGGATTAATGATAAACGGGAAAAATTATCAACAATAAGGCTTCTTTTACAATTAAATTCATGTAGACGTAAGTACCTACTAGAACATTTTGATGAGGAATTGCAGAAAAAACCTAACTTATGCTGTGATCAATGTGGGTTTACACTTAATGAATTGCCAACACAACAAGTTGATCACCTAGAATGGCAGTTTACCGGGTGGGAAAATGAATTAGCAAATATTTTTCATATATAAAGAAAATGGTATAGTCAGTGTGGTGAAGCATCATAATGAATAAACGACAAAAGGAGTTAATTAATCAACTGTCAGATATAGAGTTAGTAAAGCAGCTTTATCTTACACAAGGGATTCTGTTTGTAATAAGTTGTGGTTTGTTCATCTTTCTTTTTGATTCAATGACAGAGTTTTTATCATATATTCAACTTGATCTGTATGAGGTTGTATATTATGGAATAGGTAGTGCAGCTATCGTTATTTTAATTGATGGTTTATTAATGAAGATTTTACCAAAAGAGATGTATGATGATGGTGGCATTAATGAAAAGGTGTTTCGAGAGCGACCTATATGGCACATTTTTTTACTTTCTTTCATTGTTGCCTGTACAGAAGAGTTTCTTTTTCGAGGTATAATTCAATCACAATTTGGTTTCTTTATTGCAAGTATTACGTTTGCATTATTACACTTACGTTATTTAACGAAACCTGTCTTACTAATTTCAGTTTTACTTCTAAGCTTCTACATCGGTTGGATATTTGAAATTACAGAGAATCTACTCGTAACAATTGTTGCACATCTGCTAATTGATTTTGTATTTGGATGTATTATACGAGTTCAATATATGAGGGGACAACCTGTATCTGAATCGTTCAATGAAGGAGGGATAATTAGAGATGAGTAATGAAGAAAAGGACCAAGCTGAATTATTGCGTTCTCTAGTAAAACAATCAAAAAGTGAAGAGGAAGATGAGGCAAACCAAACAATCCCACCGCGCAGTCAAGTTCACGGACAAAAACAAGGGAAAACGAATATCAAAATCAAATATCCACTTGCGCGTTTGCTCGTGTTAATCTTCCTACTCTTGTTGATAATTATCCCTGCCTATGCATTTCTGAGTAATAAGGGCGACCCAACTACAAATGAACCAATAGACATCAAACCTTCAGAAAAAGTAGTTGAACAATATGAAATGAAGCAAAAAGAAGAAGTGAAGTCAGAACCTAATGAGAAAGATAATAATGAAACCGTTGTTGAGTCACAATTGTCTCCAAATGAAACTGAAAAACCAGAGTCAGTTGCTCAACTTAAACACACAACACCTGTATCGAAAGAAGAATATCAAACATATGTTGTTAAGGCAGAGGATACATTGTTCAGTATTTCAATGAAATTCTTCCAAAATCGAACTGGGGAAGCACTTATTAAAGATGCAAATAACTTAAGTGCTGAAGGTACGGTATTTGAAGGTCAGAAGTTAATTATCCCAAATTCTAAGTAAAGTCTAAAATCAATTTCGATTTTAGACTTTTCTACGTTTTTATGACGTTTTTGCTTATAGACTGGTGAACACTGACACTCTATTACGTCCTTGCTTCTTAGCTTTATATAACGCTTCGTCAGCACGTTTGATTAGTTTAAAGCGATCTAATGGGTTAATCTCAGTCATCGTAGCAATCCCAATACTAACTGTAACAACTGGTTTCACAAATGAAGTAGAATGAGGGATTGCCTCTGCTTCAATTGCTGAACGGATTGCTTCTGCAACGTTAATTGCTCCAACTGTTGATGTTTCTGGTAGAATTATTGCAAACTCTTCTCCTCCATAACGTGCGATAAAATCAGTAGGGCGGTTAAGGAGAACTTGACTGATTTTCGCAACCATTGTGATACATGTATCACCTCGTTGGTGTCCATAAGTATCGTTATAAAGTTTAAAGTGATCAATATCCATTAAAATAAGTGACAATGCTGAATGGTTACGAATTGCACGTTTCCATTCTTTTTCTATCGTTTCATCAAATGAACGTCGATTGGCTATTTCAGTTAAGCTATCAATATTGGATAATCTTCTTAATGAATTGTTTGCTTCTATAAGTTTTTCTTCATTTTTTTTCCTCAATGTAATGTCTCTTGAAAAACAAATGATTTCCTCGTTTGAAGTTGTGATTCCACTCATTTTTCTTAATATCGTTTCTAGCCATACATATGAACCATCCCTACGTTTGAATCGAAAAGTAAAACTATAGTTATCGTGTTCATTTTGAAGAATGTCGTGAAAACTCATTTTGGCACAAAAATCCTCTGGGTGAAAAAAAGAATATGGAGAGCATCCTTTTAATTCATGATGCCCGTATCCTAGTATATGTTTTGAAGAAGGTGATACATATTTGAACTCTCCATTGTGAGAGTGGGTTGATATCAAATCTGTTGAATTATCGGCCATGATTTTATAGTACATAATGGCACGATTATTTTCATTTGATCTTTTAATGTATTCAGTCATGTAATACGTAAATAATCCACCGATAAATGCGATTGGCAAGTAAAAGAGTAAACTGCTTTGAAAAATGGTTTGATTATGGATTAAAAAATAAGCTACGGTTGAACCTAATAGGATATAAATACTATTCATGATTACAAATAAATTAAGCCGTGAAATCTTAATAGTTGCTATTCCACCAAATAGGAAAGCTACAGTTATTGATAAGATGCAAGCCGAAATAGAAGCACTGTTAATACCGAATAATAATATTCTCATCATTCCAATCATTATTCCAGCCATAGTTGATGCAATTGTACCTCCATATATCGCAGCGATGATGATTGCAAGGTGACGTAGGTCAACGATAACGATATCTGTTACTTGAATCGTACTTACCATCAATAATGTACCGAGTAATCCAGCACCTAATCCTGCGATAATTCTTCTAATAATTGGCGAAGATAGTTCTAATGGTTGCTTTTCGAAGAATTTGCCTCCAATAAATAGCAAGGTAGCTGTAACAGCTAAATTGTTAAGTAAGTCCACAAACATATTTAACACCCGTTTCCATCTTTAATATAAAATTTGTATAGAGGTAGTTTTTTGTATCATATGAGTTGCTAGCAAGATAAAAATGTTAGATTTAATGTTATTCATTCTTGTACCTTTGTATGAGTTAATATATAAAATATTGGAAAAAGAGTGTCGGCAAGTTTGATATTAATAAAGCCTCCTTTAAAATTTTTTAAAAAAAGTGTCACAAAACAAAGCTCGATGGGTTCGTATAAGTGAAAGTAAGTGAGAGGAGGTCAGAAGATGGAGGTGCAATCTGTTGTGCACGACAGGTTATATAGAAATGTAGAAACGAAAAACATTGATGAATTTCAATCTATTTTTAAAACTTATTACCCTCAAGTTGTTCGTCAGCTTATGAGGTATTGTAAAGAACAATCAACGGCTGAAGACTTAGCTCAAACAGTTTTTATTCAATTATTTGACATAGACTGGAATGATATTGAGAATATTCCTGCATGGTTAACAAAATCTGCTAAGTTTGCTGCACTAAATTATATTCGTAATGAAAAACGTTATAGAGAACGAGAAAAGAAAGAAATGGAAAGAACAAAAACGGTTTGTGAGTCCTCAGAAGAGCAGGTAATGCATAAAGAGGAACAAAAACTTGTGCAAAAAGCTCTTGATCGTCTGAATGAGAGGGAACGAAAGCTACTGATGTTAAAATATTCAGGTTATCAATATAAAGAAATTGCAGAAGAGTTACAGTTGGAACAAGCTTCAGTAGGAAAAATGATCGCTCGTTCGAAACGGAAATTTCAAAAATTATTTGAAACAATGCGAGGTGAGAGTGAATGAAATGTTTAACTGATGAACAATTACAAAGTTATCTTGATGAGGAATTAACTGTTGAAGGTCGGGATTATGTAGAACAACATATTCAAACTTGTAAAGCTTGTAAGCAACAATTAGAAGATCTCAGAGAAATTAATATTTTATTTGGACAAGGTTTTACAGAAACAGAACATGATTTGAATAACATCGAAATAAATACTGAACAAGCATGGTCAGCTTTTGAAAATAAAGTGATAGAAAAAGATAGCAAAGTTGAACAATTACAAATGTATGTAAAGAAAAAAGGGAGATGGGAAAACATGAAGAAAACAACTAAAAGCTTAATTATCGGTGGGGCAGCAGCCGTAATGATAGGGGTATTCTCAATACCGCAAGTTCAAGTTGCAGCAAGTAACTTCTTGTCAGTATTTCGTGTGAATGAAGCGGAATTTTTAAAGTTGACAACACAAGATATAAATGAGGTTGAAAACTGGATCGTAAGTAATGAAGCAGGTGAAATTGATTTAAAAGGACTTGGTAAAATATCAATAGATGAAGAAGTACAAGAAAGATCGTATTCATTTGCTACGAAAGAAAGTATGGAGGAGGCAGGATTCAAAGCTCCAAAAGACATTAATAATTATACGTTCACAAATTCATATGTGACTACACCTATTTCGTTGACGATGGAGTTAAACGTAGACAAAATGAATGAGTTATTAGCATCGATGAATATTGAGGAGCAATTTGATGAAAAGATGGATCAAAAGCCGTTCTCAATTACAGTTCCGCAAGCTACACACACGTCGTACGAATCAAATGAAGACAATGTAAAAGTACAAAGCTTCACACATACGGTTATTGGTGCACCTGAATACATGATACCTGAAGATGTAGACTTAAATGAACTAAGTCAAACGATCTTAGCGATGCCGTTCTTTCCTGATAATGTGAAGAAACAACTCTCAAGTATCGATGATTGGACTCAAACATTACCAGTTCCTATCATGGAAATGGAAGGCCAAACAACAAAAGAGATCATGCTAAATGGTAAAGAGGCAATAGGGGTTGAAACAGAATATAGCACTTATTTAATGTGGCAGGATAACGGGGAAGTACATTATCTTGATGCATACACTGAAGAAAATGAAACAAGTCTATTGCCTGAATTAGTAGAATTTGCAAAACAATTATAAACTAGTGTGTAATAAATAATTTGAACAAGGGCTGATAATAATTCAGCTCTTGTTTCAATGAGAAAATTGAGGTGAACAGTATGAATGATTTCGTGATTAAAACGAACCATTTGTCAAAGTTGTATGATGGTAAGCGTGGATGTGAGAATATTTCGTTAGAAGTGCCCAGGGGAGGAGTGTTCGGTTTTTTTGGTCCTAATGGCGCTGGAAAAAGTACATTCGTCCGCATGATGTTAGGTTTAATTCAACCTACGAGTGGTGCTGGTGAAATGCTCGGAAAACCAATTGGAACGGTGGAGTCACGGACGAAAGTAGGTTACTTACCTGAGTTATTCCGATATCCAGACTGGTTAACGGGCAAACAATTACTCGAAAATCATGCACAATTATGCCAAATACCTATTCGAAATCAAAAGAACAGAATTGAAGAAGTTATTGAGATTGTTGGTATGACAGGAAGAGAGAAAGAAAAAATTAGAGGTTATTCAAAAGGTATGCAACAGCGTATTGGTTTAGCCTGTGCGTTATTGAATGACCCAGATCTATTATTTTTAGATGAACCAACATCAGCTCTTGATCCAGTCGGACGTAAGGAAGTACGTGACTTAATTGCAAGGTTGAGTGATGAGGGGAAGACCGTTTTCTTGAACAGTCATTTATTAGCTGAAGCGGAAAGTGTATGTGACCATATGGCGATTATTTATAAAGGTGAATTGCTTGTACAAGGACGTTGGCGTGAGTTAGCAGAAGTGAAAACTCAGGTTGAAATTGCAGTTGGTGAAAAAACAGACAACCTTTGGGAACAACAACCTACCTTTGTAAAAAAATACGAAACGCTTTCTTCTAAAGACGATAAGCAGCATTGGTTAATTACATTAAATGATGAAGCGAATATCCCTCATCTTGTACGAACACTTCAAGATAACGAGAAGACATTGTATCAACTTACTCCTAAAGAACCTCATTTGGAAGAAATTTTCTTACATTGGGTAACAAAAAAGGAGATGGAAGTTAAATGAAGACAATAGCGAAATTAGCATTTAAAGAAATTCTTTATAAGAAAATATTTCGAATCGTCGTTTTAATGACGTTAGCTTTTTTAGCTTTCTATGGAACTGCGATTTATTATGCTGGAAAGGAATTTAGTATATCTTTTGAATCGGGCTCTCGTTCAATGGCAGATTTGTTTATCCAACAAAATGTTATCGCATCTCAATTGCTTGGTGTTGGTTTGTATTTTTCATCGTTTATCTTAGCGTTATTAACGATTTTAAGTGCAGTACCTAGTATTTCAAGTGAAATTGATAGTCATCAAATCGATACGTGGTTAGCTCGACCACTTTCAAGACGTTCATTTATATTAGGAAAATTCATTGGTTTGAGTACGATGTTTGTGCTGTATGGAATGTTCTTATTTGGTGGGGTATTACTCGTATTTCAATTATTTAGTGGTGAGTTTCTGTCGCTATCATTTGAACCGCTTCAGCTTATAACATCGATGCTAATCTTTGTATTACAGCCAATTGTCATTATCGCCATCTCAATGTTACTAAGCAGTCGAATGACGACTGTCAGTGGTGGAATTATTTTAATTATTTTATACGGAGTTGGTTTTATCGGAGGATTCGTCGAACAGATTGGTGCACTAATGGAAAATGTAACACTCATAAATATTGGGATTTTATCAAGTCTTGCTCTTCCATTAGACTCACTATTTCGCATGACGATTATTCAACTATTTGAAACGTCAGATAATCCGATTTCATTTGCTTCTCAAGGTTTATTTGGAAGTGTATCTGCTCCTAGCCCTGCGATGATTGGATATGCGATCGTTTATAGTGCAATGATGCTTTTCCTTGCTGTAAGGGTGTTTAGTGAAAGGGACGTATAAGAGAATATCTAGAATAATATTCATTATGACAGACACGTATTGTATAACAGGTGTCTGTTTTTTTTTGTTTACATTTAGTCATATAACAACCTGAAAGCGTAATTGAATACCTATGCTTTTGGTATAATGATAGATATTGTTATTGAACACGTGCTTTCGGGAAAGAGGTTTGCACAATGTGGTATTTATTACTCACAATGCTAGAGCGAATTGGAATAATTGTAACTGTCGCGTTCTTAATGACTAGGGTACGTTTTTTTCAATCTGTAGTTAATCATCAAGATGTGCGAAAAAGCGATCGTACTATCGTTTTTATTATGTTCGGTATCTTTGGGGTAATTGGTACGTATACAGGATTGTCTGTTAATGCAATTACATTTGATATGTCGAAATGGACTTTCTTCTTATCTGAAGATGAAGCTCTTGCTAACTCAAGGGTTATCGGTGTTGTCGTTGGCGGATTGTTAGGAGGCTGGAAAGTAGGACTTGGTGCGGGCTTAATAGCAGGAATTCATCGGTTTACACTTGGTGGTTTTACTGCTATTGCATGTGGTTTATCATCTGTTGTAGCTGGTTTACTGTCAGGTTATATCGGAACGAAGATGCCAAGATATAGTGTCTTTCAATTAAAGGTTCCATTATTAATTGGTGCAGCTGCAGAAGCATTGCAAATGTTAATCATTTTGCTAGTAGCTAAACCATTTGACGCAGCTTGGAGTCTAGTTGGCAAGATTGGAATTCCGATGATTGTAGCAAATGGTGTTGGTTGTGCGTTATTTGTACTTGTTATTCGTAGTGTCTTCAATGAACAAGAGAAGGTTGGAGCATTACAAGCTCATAAGGCGTTACTATTAGCAAAATTAACGACATCACATTTGCGTCGTGGTCTAACTGAAGAAACAGCATCAGAAACTTGTACTGTTTTATTAAATGAAGTGAGTGCATCAGCCATTGCGATTACTGATTGTGAGAAAGTATTAGCGTTTATTGGAAATGGTGCAGATCACCATTTAGTGGGGGAGACGATACAAACTCACGGAACGAAACAAGTCATACAGACTGGTGAATTTCTAATTGCTAATAAAGAATTTATTAACTGCAATGATGAGAGCTGTCCCCTTCATGCAGCAGTTATATCACCGTTAAAACGTAATGGAGAAGTGATCGGAACAATGAAGTTGTACTTTCAGTCAGAAAAAGAGATTACGAAAGTGACACTTGAATTCATTGATGGTCTTTCATCATTATTGAGCCAACAACTTGAAATTGCAAATTCACAAAAATATATTCAGTTGGCAAAAGAAGCAGAAATTCGTGCACTTCAAGCACAAGTTAGCCCGCACTTTCTGTTCAATGCACTAAATACGATTGTATCGATGATTCGTACTCAACCAAACGAAGCACGTAAACTATTAATCTCATTATCGAAATATTTAAGACAAAATCTATCTGGTACAACTGAAAAAATGACGACCTTAAACGATGAAATAAAACATGTGAAGGCATATTTAGCAATTGAACAAGCACGTTTTCAAGATAAATTACATGTAAACATTCAAGTTGACGATGAAGTATTATTATTAAATATTCCACCGATGACGCTTCAGCCACTAATAGAGAATGCGATTAAGCATGGTTTGAAAGGAATGCATAAAGATAGTTATGTAGGGTTGTTTATTCATAAAGAAGCAGGTGGTGCGAAAATTACGGTGACTGACAACGGAATAGGTTTTAAGGAATCAGTTATAAAAGACATATTTGAAAAGCCAATTGCTTCAGGAAGTGGTACAGGTTTAGGGTTATACAATGTAAATCAACGGTTACGGATGTTATTCGGTCCACATTCATCTTTATGCTTAAAAGAAAACAACGAAAAGGGTGCAAGTATACAATTCTACATACCGAATGTGACAAAGGTGGAGTAATTGAAGATGGATAAGATTAAAACAATAATTATTGATGATGAAGTGTATAGTAGAGATGAACTGAAACATTTGCTATCATTTTATCAGTTTATTGAAATTGTTGGGCAGGCAGATTCAGCTGAAAAAGGCTTGAAAATGATCATGAATATTTCACCTGATGTGGTGTTTGTTGATATAGAAATGGGATACATGACAGGCATTGAACTTGCTGATACACTACAAAAATTAAAGCAACCACCGAAAGTCGTGTTTGCAACAGCACATCCAGATTATGCAGTAAAAGCCTTTCGACTGGAAGCAGTTGATTACTTATTGAAGCCTTTTGATGAAGATGAACTTGAAGAAACGGTTAAACGTTTAGAAAATCATTTTAATCAAATAAATACAACACTACATCTTGAAAAGACACTCGGAAAGCTGGCTGTTGAAGAGGGAGAGCGTATTCATTATATTACTCCTGAAGAAATTTTGTATATGAGCGTTGAACAGAGGGAAACGAAGTTATATACGAAAGAAAAAATCTATAACACAAGAATGACACTTAAAGAACTTGAAGATAAGCTCTCCTCTTATTCTTTCTTTCGCACACATAAAAGTTTTCTCGTAAACTTGCAGAAAATTGAACAGTTAATCCCATGGTTTAATGGTGCTTATCAAATTAAAGTAGAAGATCGTATAGAAGAGATTCCGGTAAGCCGCAACTATGCAAAGTCGTTAAGGAAAAGGCTTGAGATATAGGGTGTTTTTATGGTGAAGTGCTATGTCTAAACAACAAGAGATTTCCTTTAATACTAAGTAACTTAGTTCTTGCTTTCCGCTGTTTTACGTGTTGGAAGGAAATAAATACATCTTATACCATTATAAATACATGTTATACGCAATGTAACTATGAATAAATCCCTTTCTACTATAATAAACTCATAAATATTTGTAATTATGATTGAAAATGAGATTAATGTTGGAAGGGGATTGAATAATGTGGTTACATTTTTAATTTCTATTGCTCTATTAATTACTGGTTATTTTACTTATGGTAAATTTGTTGAACGTACTTTTGGTGTTAAGGAAGAGCGTGAAACACCTGCATATCGAATGAAAGATAACGTCGATTATTTACCGATGAATACTAAACGTAATGCATTAATCCAGCTCTTAAATATTGCTGGAGTAGGTCCGATATTTGGCCCGATACTCGGTGCTCTATACGGGCCAGTTGCTTTTTTGTGGATCGTACTTGGCGCAATATTCGCTGGTGCTGTTCATGATTATCTAACAGGTATGATTTCTCTCCGAAATAGAGGAGCACATATTCCAGAGCTTGCGGGTAAGTTTCTTGGAAAAACGATGAAACATGTCATGAATGGTTTCTCTATATTGTTGTTATTATTAGTCGGAACTGTGTTCGTATCAGCACCCGCTTCACTCCTTCATAATCTAACATCAAATTGGCTCGGTCTTGGAGTCATCGTAGGTGCGATCTTTGTTTATTATATTATTGCAACCATTTTACCGATCGATAAGATTATCGGACGTATTTATCCATTTTTTGGAGCATTATTACTGTTTAGTGCCGTTGGAATTGGAGCAGGGTTAGTTTTCACAGGCGCACCGATCCCTGAATTATCTTTTCAAAATATGCACCCTGACAAAGCTCCAATCTTTCCATTACTATTTTTAACGATTTCATGTGGAGCGCTTTCAGGCTTCCATGCAACACAATCACCAATTATTTCTCGAACGACGCAAAAGGAATCACAAGGACGTAAAATATTCTACGGGATGATGATCACTGAAGGGATTATTGCAATGATCTGGGCAGCTGCAGCGATGAGCATGTTCTCTGGAACGGACTTGAATAGTTTAATAGCTGCTGGTGGACCTGCAGCGGTTGTAAGTGAAGTTGCAACAACGATGCTCGGAGCAATTGGTGGCACACTTGCCGTAATCGGTGTCATAATCTTACCAATTACATCTGGCGATACGTCATTTCGAAGCTTGCGTATGATTATTGCTGATTATTTCAAAATTTCACAACGTAAAGCGACTACACGACTCTGGATTGCACTACCTTTATTTGCACTATCATTTGCACTTACTAAGATCGACTTTACGATTTTGTGGAGATACTTCTCATGGGCAAACCAATCAACTGCGATGATTGCATTATGGATTGGAGCTATGTATCTTATTCTTTCGAAGAAAAATTATTTTATTGCGATGGTTCCAGCAACATTTATGACAATGGCAACGTTTACGTATATTTTATATGCGAAAATTGGATTTAATCTTCCGTTAAATGTTGCATATGTTGTTGCAGCTATTATTACGGTAATTGTTGTTGGTTTATTCTATCGTTCTGCATTTAGACAGATGAAACAGCCATTCCCACTTGATGATGATATGGATGAGGCTGCATAAAGGTGGCTTGCTGTAATCGAAACCTACGTGAGCACGTTAACGAAGAAGAAGAACGCATTAATGCACAAGGTGAAGATATAATTCCAGTTTTATTAAAAGTCATCAGTATACTAGTAGTTGCAGTTGGTTTAAGTATAGGTCTATCACAAATCAACTGACTCCAAGACTTTTACATCAATACCTGAATAGTTATTGATGTAGAAATAGAAATCTGACTGATGGAAATGTTACTATATCATAAAAGCGAGAGGGCTAACGAATGACAGTTGGCTTTCTCGCTTTTTTGCATATGTTAAAGCAATTTTTACTTCATTAATGGTAAGATATTAATAATTTTACTAACAACTGGAGGTACAAATATGATTACATATCCACATTTAAATAAAGGTGATACGGTTGGTGTAACAGCGCCTTCATCGGGTGTGCCGACAGAATTACATGATATGTTCAAACAAGCGATAAATAGTATGGAAAGGAAAGGCTTCAATGTTGAGTGTGGAAAAACAGTATGGACACAACATAAAGCGAAATCTGATTCTGCCAAGAAAAGAGCCGAAGAACTTAATCAATTTATGAATGATGACAGAATCGACCTTATAATACCACCGTGGGGAGGAGAACTATTAATTGAAATACTAGAATACATAAACTTCGAACAATTTAAACCTAAATGGATATTAGGTTACTCGGATGTCAGTGTTTTGTTATTGGCGATTACATTAAAGACTGGTATTGCAACTGCACATGGAACGAATATAGTAGACTTAAGAGGGGAATATTCGGATGTTACGACTGAAAAGTGGCAGTCAGTATTAACAACAAAACAGGGTTCATCAGTTAAGCAGTATTCATCAGAAAAATACCAAAAAGAGTGGCAATTTGATAATCCTACTCCGTGTGTATTCCACTTAACAGAAGATACGGATTGGAAAGCACTTCCGAATAATAATGTAAGTGTTCAGGGAAGGTTGCTAGGTGGTTGTGTAGATGTTGTAAGACATCTAATTGGTACCCCATTTGGTAATGTTGAACAATTTCAACGAGATTATATTGATGATGAGCCAATCGTATGGTATTTTGAAAATTGTGAATTAACCACTACAGATTTACGAAGAACACTTGTTCAAATGAAACTTGCTCGTTGGTTTGAGAATTGTTCAGCTATTATGTTTGGAAGAAGCACGGCGAATGAAGTGGTTGAGGGATACACGATTGAGGATGTATACATCGATTTATTTGAAGAACTAAACATACCAATTATTTATGATATTGATTGTGGTCATGTTCCACCACAATTAACTTTAGTTAATGGTTCCTATGCGAAAATCGAAGTAGAGAATGGGAAAGGTAATGTAGTTCAGATATTTAAATAATCTATTATAAAGAAACAGAAGCCACTTTGACAATGAGCAAAGCGGCTTCTGAATTGTTATTCAATGTTTTCTAGGAATCGACCTTTCATTCCCCAAATAAATAACCCTGCGATTGATAATCCGACAACTAACAATGGTGCATACATAATTAGAAAATGTTGCATAATAAATTCCTCCTTATTTTTGGCCTTTGACGTAATCGTGATTGAATAAAAATAACTTCATTAATAGGTAAAGGGACGGAATGAGTACACACAATCCTAAAATGAAAACTACGACAAGTGCTTTTGCCATCGTTTCATTTGTGAACCCATCATAGATCGTTAAATATGGATATAGTAAGTATGGATAATGAGAGAATCCATAGGCGAAGAACGCAAAAGCATACTGCATGACAACTGCAAGAAACGCCCAACCGAAATGAATTCCTTTATAAATGAAATATACTGCTACGATGAAGCAAATGAACGATAGTACGAACAGCCATCCTATTTCAATCATTCGCTCGAAGTGTATTGGATTTTGAAAGCGTAACATGTACATGACAACTAAAGCTGACAGAATTGAAGGTGCGCTCCACAATAATGCATATTTCCTTAATAGAGTTTGTGCCTTCAAATCGTTTGCTTTGTTCGCATAATAAGTGAGAAAGCTAGCAGAGATGAACAAAACACTAACGAAAGCAAGCATGACGACACTCCAAGAATAAGGGTTTGTCAATAATTCGCCTAATTGTAGTGTTACTTTATCTCCTTCAACGGTAATAAATCCACCTTCTGAGATGGTTAGTACTGTTGTGAGTGATGCAGGAATGAGCACTCCTGTAATCCCATATAGAACAGAGTAAAGCTTTCGATCAGGTGCTCCGTAATTTGAAAATGCATAGTAAGAACCACGTATAGCTAATAAAATAATCGAAACACTTCCGGGGATTAACAATGCTGTGCCATAATAGTAGGCTGTTTTCGGAAAGAAGCCTACTATTCCTACGAAGAAGAAAACGAGAAATACGTTCGTAACTTCCCACACAGGTGAAAGATAACGTTGTATAACACGGTGAATCATATGCTTTTTCCCTGCCCAATCACTGTAAGTACTATAAAACCCAGCTCCAAAATCGATTGAGCCAATGATTACGTAGCCAAACAAGAAAATCCCAAGCACAGTAATACCGAGAAGCTCTAAGGTCATGATCGTCACCTCCTATGATTCAAGTAATTCTTTTTCAACCGGATTTTCTTTGAATAACTTTCTAAGAACGATAATTGATCCAATTGCGAGTAAAATATAAACAATGATGAACACAACTAACATTAAGCCAACATGTTCAGATGTTGTTGCTCCTTCTACTGTTTTCATGTAGCCACGTAAAATCCACGGCTGTCTTCCAACTTCGGCAAAAATCCACCCGAATTCAATTGCTAAGATGGCAAGTGGAGCAGATAAGACAGTGAATCCCATTAATGCCTTATGATATGCAAATCGTGTTGCAAAACGTTTGAGCATTAAGTAAATGAAAGAAAGTGCCGTTAATGCCATACCAATCGTTACCATCAGATCAAACAAATAGTGAATATATAATGGTGGACGTTCGTCCTCTGGAAATTCGAGTAATCCTTTTACTTCACCTGATGGAACTCCGTGAGCAAGGATACTTAATGCGTACGGAATTTCAATTCCATTTTCAACTTCCATATCTTCATTTAAAGTTCCGTATAAAATTAGTGGAGCATTTCCCTTAGTTTCAAAGTGCCACTCTGCTGCTGCAAGTTTTTCAGGTTGATATTCTGCAAGGAATTTTCCTGAAAAGTCACCAATAATAGCAGTCGCACATGAAAATACGAAAGCAGCTACCATTGTTAAGTGGAGAGCCTTTTTATAATAAACATGCTTGTTTCCTCTTAAAATTTTGTATGCAGCAATTGCCGCTAATACAAACGCAGATGTCATGTAAGCTGATGATAAGACATGTGCTACTTTCGTTGGAGTTGCAGGATTAAACATCGCAACTAGCGGTTGAATGTCGGTGATAACTCCATTTTCTAGAACAAAACCTTGAGGTGTATTCATAAATGCATTCACTGTTGTAATGAAAAATGCTGACATTGAAGCTCCAATTACCACAGGAATGATCAGTAAGAAATGTTTAAATGGATTTTTAAATCTATCCCACGTATAAATGTAGATTCCTAGAAAGATTGCTTCTATAAAAAACGCAAATGTTTCCATGAATAGGGGAAGACCAATTACTTGACCAGCTATTTCCATGAATTTTGGCCATAATAAGCTTAATTGTAAACCTATTGCTGTTCCTGTAACTACACCGACGGCAACAGTAATAACAAAACCACGCATCCATCTTCTGGCAAGCAAAAGATAATGTTCATCATTTTTCTTCAATCCTATCCAATGCGCCAGTGCAATCATCAGTGGTACTCCGACACCAATCGTTGCGAAAATAATGTGAAAGGCAAGCGTAAGTGATGTAAGTAACCGACTGTATGTTGCTGCATCATATTCAAACATTGGAAAACCTCCTCTTCTTCATCATCTGAATATCCGACTGATAAATGACAATAGCATAATGATGCCGACACTAACTGAAACGATAAATAACCATTTTTCTTGTTTTTTAATCATAGAATCACCTTCTGCTATTAGAATTATTGTGAAAAAAGTCACAAACTTAGGCTACTCTAATTGTAATACATTTTTTTATATAAACATGTTGTATATGTGACTAAACCATGAACCTTTAAATAAATCAATTTTCCTTTTTCAAATTAGTACGCTTTCATTTCCTAACTTGATTATAAAATGAAATAGTGTATAAATTTCCTCTAATTGTTACAATCTCACACAATTGTCAACATTTTATTTGAATAGAGTACAAGTTTCGACATACTTTTTGATATGGAAGAATTATACTTGTGAGAAATAGTTGAGGAGTGTGTTTGTAGTGGAAAGAGTATGTATTACAGGTTTTGGTGTTAGAGCACCTAAGATTAGTAATGAAACAGAGTTCAAGAGTGTGTTAGAAAAAGGATTGTCTGTGTTTTCTTTAACAGATGGGTTAAATGAGGAAAAAGTATTGTGTGGGATCGTTGATGATCAGTTTGATGAAGTAAATGGTGTTAAGTTAAAGAAATATCCACGTGCGACAAGAATGGCTATCGCTGCAGCATTTGACGCCTACAAAATGTCCGAAATTGACCAATTAAAAAATAAGAAACGAATTGCAGTCGTATTTGGTTCATCAAGCGGAAATTTTAACGAAATTGAAGAATATGTAAGTTTAGTTGCAAAAGATCAATATAGAAAATTTCCACCAACTGCGGTTGGAAAGATGAATGCTAGTAGTATTGCGTCTGGTATTACATCCTTTTTAGGATTAAATGGATTATCATTTACAGTTTCAAATAGTTGTACATCAAGTTTGGATGCTGTTAATATCGGCAAGTTATTAATTGAATCTAACCAAGCTGACATATGTATCGTTGGAGGAGTAGACTCAACAATTTGTAAGACAGCTTTTTATGGATATTCTAAGCTAAAGATACTAAGTCTAGAAGAAGATCTTGAAAAAATAGGAGGTCCTTTTCAACCAGGCAGCGGTTTTATAATGTCAGAAGGAGCAGGGGCTATCATTTTAGAACGAGAATCGGAAGTGATGGACGATAACAAAGAAATCTTAGGTTACATAGATGGAATACATGCTAATCAAGATGGAATGTCAATATTTCATTCTGATACTAGTGGAGAAAATATGTTAACAGCTGTTAAAAATACAGTGCGAGAACACACGCCGACATATGTTAACAGTCAAGCATTGGGAATACTAGAGAATGATAATATTGAAGAATTTGTTCATACCACTTTGTTTGATGGACAAGTTCCAATAACGTCGATTAAAGGGATGATAGGGCATGCTTTTGGTGCTTCGGGTATCCTTCAATGTATTGCAAGTCTAATTTCTATGAAGCATAGTTTTATACCACCTACTACACATTCGTCTCAGGAAAAATACGAGAAATTACCTTTAGTAAAAGAGACGAAGTATGTACCAGTAGATAGTACTCTAATTACAAATCATGGTTATGGTGGTAACAATACGAGTCTATTATTATCCAAAGTGTAGGAGGAGCAATGGAAAGATGAATTTCATTCTGTTAGGCTCAGTCGCTCTTATTCCAGTAGTGTTGGGATTAACGATCGCAGTTAATGATAAAGGTGAACTATCTAAGAAATTGTGTTTATTAATGATTTTAATTTCAATGTGGCAATTAGATATTTCAGTATTATATGCTGGTCAGTTCCTTAACGAAAAAATAATAGAATCTCTTTTTCGATTATTTAGAGCGGGCTCTATTTTTTTAGGTCCTGCAATCTTTATTATTAGTCAATTTGTCTATAATAAAGTGAGGAATGAGCAACATGATCTTTTGAAATATATTTACAACAAATATGTACTAGGCTTGTTCTTTTGTTACAGTTTATTTTTATATATTGTAGGGTGGACGAACAAAGGTCTACTAGGTTTGGAAGTGGTTAGAGGATTATCAATACCACATTACTATCCAATGTATGGAGAGTGGGGAAGTTTATTTACGATTAATCTAATTTTGATCGTATTGAATGTGTTGCTACTAACTTATTTGTCAATTGTAGCAAGAAGTATAGAAGGTTATCCTCTTTCAATAGGTTTACCGTTATCATTTTTACTGCTATGTATTATTGGATTAATAAGCATTACTGATAAAGTTCCATTATATGTATCAAGTATGAACTCCATACTGATAACAATCTTAATTTCGACGATATACTTTCAAATGCATACGAAAATGATTGGAGTCATGAATACTAAATTAGAGGAACAGCAAACCTTTTTGAAAAAAGTCATTGATCATAACCCCAGCTTTATTTATGTGAAAAATGATAAAGGGCAGGTTGTTTTAGCCAACAAAGCTTTTTTGAATTTTTATAATGTAACAATGGACGAAGTATATGGTCTAACTGAAGATAGCTTGGATATTCCAGACAACGATTTGAAAAGGCATCAGGAGCAAGATCAGTTTGTGATTGAACAGGGAAAAGAAATCATTCTTGAAGAAGATGTAATGATTAACTGTAATAATGAAACAAAAATTGTTGAGATTACAAAAGTACCTATTACTAAGAAGTCTACTCGTCATATTTTATGTGTAGTCAATGATATTACTCAAAGAAAAGAGAATGAGAAAATACTTATTCAATCTGAAAAGTTAAATGTTGTTGGAGAATTAGCTGCTGGCGTAGCACATGAAATACGTAATCCTTTAACAACGCTTAAAGGTTTCACTCAAATTATGAAGTGTGCAGAACCTGAAAAATACAAAGGTTACTTAGATTTGATGTCTAATGAGATTGAACGGATTAATTCAGTGGCAGGTGAGCTACTCACGATTTCAAAGCCAATGGACGTTCCATATACAAATGTAGATGTAGATCGGATCTTACAAGATGTTAAGTCTTTATTAGATACGAATGCAATCTTAAACAATATACAAATTAATATTGTAAAAACTGAAGACGATTTCATCTGTAGTGGGAACACAAATCAACTGAAACAAGTTTTTATTAATCTCATTAAAAACTCAATTGAAGCAAAACCTAAGGATGGAAAGGTCCACGTGATTCTTGAACGTAAAGATACACGTATACATATAAGCATAATTGATCTAGGCAAAGGTATATCCAAAGAAAGAATCAAAAAGATCGGAGAACCATTCTATACGACGAAAGAGAAGGGGACAGGTTTAGGTTTAATGGTATGCTTTAAGATTATCAAAGACCATAAAGGTAAAGTTGAATTTCAAAGTGAATTAGGAGAAGGAACTACTGTTGAGATTCAATTGCCAGTTGCACAAGCTTAATAATGATTTTGCTAAAGGCGCTTTTTTTAAAAAAATATGAGTGTTTTAAATAACGACTTGTTTCGTTTAACTAACCATCAATGGGCTATGAAGGAAACCCCCACTGATGGTTAGTTTTACTTTATTTCATCTATTATGCTCACTTCTTGAGGACAGCGAACGAAGTGTACCATCCGATCTTTGATACGAAAGCGTTTACTTAATTGCGTATAAAAAAAGTTGGATGGAATATGAAAACTTCACTGAACAATTAGGAGATATGGGGCAATATGTATATGGTTTTCCTGAATGGATTCAATTAATATAGAAAAAAAGAAACTATCTGGTTTTTACGGTTGGGTCTATGAAAATAGAAGTACAGGTGAAGTTATTGTTTCAATGAGGGGTGATGGATAGTTGGAACACGATTAATGGGGATTTTGATTTAGATGAAAAAGTTTGTGTTACAAAAGTTTTGAATTCTAATTTAAGCCAAGATATCAGGGGTTTATGAAGTAAGATTATTTAGAGGTAAGTACAGAAAGTAACTTTATCTTCAATTTAACAGGGCATTTTAATAAAATACAATTAACCAACAATGGTCATAGTATTTGTTTTCCACTGAAGGTTAATTGTATGAAGTAAGTGTTCCAAGATCGATTGTTTTACACATTTTTGTTTTCTCTTAGAATACTTTCTTTCTATCCCGTTCTTCCTTCAAAATTTCGACTGCTTCACGGAATCGTTGTGAATGGATGATTTCTCTCTCTCGTAAGAATCGTAAACCATCATTTAGATCTGGATCATCTGATAAGTTAATGACCCATTGGTATGATGCACGTGCCTTCTCTTCTGCAGCAATATCTTCATATAAGTCGGCGATAGGATCTCCTTTGGATGCGATATAGCTTGCAGTCCAAGCTTGACCGGCTGCATTGGTATAGGTGATTCCTTTGCCATGCCCCGCATAACCATCTGCAAGTCCTGCTGCCTCCAGTTGATCTGGTGTAGCGTCCTTCGTTAATTTATAGATCATCGTTGCAAGCATTTCTAAATGAGCAAATTCTTCTGTACCGATATCTGTTAACAATCCAACTACTTTATCGGGTATCGCGTATCGTTGATTTAAATAACGAAGTGCAGCAGATAATTCCCCGTCAGCACCAGCATATAGTTCCATTAAGTACTTTGCTAGGGTAGGATTACATTGGCTAACTCGGACAGGGTATTGAAGCTTTTTATCGTAATACCACATTTTTTAAGCGTACCTCCTTCGTTATGTGCGGGATTATACTTGCCATGGCCAAGGGGCTTTTTTCCAACTGAATGGGAAGCTTACGTAGCTATTTCCATATTGTTGTAATGGGCCAAATTGTTGTTCAAATTCTTGTCTTATATGCATGCTTTGCTGGGCAAGGTCGTTGAATTGTTGAACAGCTTCAGCATCTTTTGGGTGAGTATCTAAGTATAAAGTAAGATCAATCAGTGCAAAGTCAACAGCCTGCAATTTCTCCATAAGAATATAGTAGGTATCAGGCAATTGTTTTTTCATTGCTCATCTTGCTCCTCTCTATGCTTATATGGGCTCTTATAAGGATTGTAAAAAATTGGCCATAACGTTCCTGCATACAATGCTTCTCTTAGTGGATATTGAGGAAGTCCATATGGTTGAAAGCCTACATATAAGTTTGGTGGCGTTTCGTATGATTTCTCACGAATTGGTCGACAAGGGTCGAACTGACTAATGAAAGGATAATAATACTTTCGCATCGTATACATACGTGCATCCTCCTTGTGCGTAGCTTTGGCTATTCTATTTAAATGTATGATGTGTTGATTGTCCAACATGTCTTTTTATTTATGTTCATTGTTAATGTGAATTATTCATAAAGTTATACGTAAGGAGGGTGAGTAATGAATAGGACATTTTTCTTGATCTTTGGAACAGGTTGTGGATGGTTGTCTTTTAGAATATTTAAGGGGATGACTATTACTAACTGGACAGATTTTATATTTGAACCGACAACATTTTTAACAGGTATGACATGTTTTACGTTATCGTTCCTATGTTTATCTGTCTTTGTTAGGAGAATTATGAGTAGTATGTTATTTTCTGATGATACAAAACGCTGGAGAGAATTGTTGGTCAATGTTTCTGTTTTGAGTTGTAGTTTTATTTTTTTATTTGCAATCTATCGTATGCAAGTACTTGCACTATTAATTTTTTCTATATTATATGGTATGATTTCGTTAGATTTGAATCGTGAACGGGTGAGGAGAAGAGGTTGAACCAGGAGGGTTTTACGATGCTTTATGTATTTTTAGTATTTAATATTAGTTTCGGCATTGTGTATTATATGTGGAAACAAGCTGATAAATGGAAATTAGAAACTTCTACATTAACATATGAAGATTTCCCAGAAGGCTTTGATGAGATCAAGCTTTTTTTTATTTCTGATATTCATAAACGGAGCATTCCAGATGAAATGATCGAATTTGTTAAAGGGAAGGCTGACCTTGTATTGTTAGGTGGAGACTTAATGGAAAGAGGTGTGCCATTTGATCGAGTCAGAAAAAACATCCAACAATTGAAGCGGATTGGACCAGTATACTTTGTATGGGGTAATAATGATTATGAAGTTGATTATCATCAATTAGATGCCTTGTTGTTAGATGAGGGTGTAATAATTTTGGATAATACAGCTGTGACCTTTGAATCTAAAATAGGAGAAAAATTAATTTTATTAGGTGTCGATTGTCCAACCAATAAACGTGATAATTTACCATTAGCACTAAAGGATAGCGAAGAAGGGTTTAAAATTTTAATGAGTCATGATCCATCAATTGTAGATAAGATTCATATAGAGGATAACATTCGCTTAACTGTAGCTGGACATACGCACGGTGGTCAAATTCGAATCGGTCCATTTGGTCTTTATGAAAAGGGTGGTATTAAAGAACTTAATGAGACTGTTTTATTTGTAAGCAATGGATATGGAACATCGGCACTTCCTTTAAGGTTAGGTGCACCTGCACAGGTTCATTTAATAACAATTACTTCCTCATAGTCCTAGTAAGATATACGTTGGAATTCATACAATTAAATAATTGAATTTGATTTAGTTATTGTAAAATTAGTTGAACTATAAGAGAAAATAACTTCTATTATAAATAAATTTTCTAATTGATAAGTAGTAATCGAAATAATAAAAAAATGTTTCGAGTTTTATCATGTAACGTAATGGAGGGACAGATGGCTGAAATTCAAGGCAAGTACAATATTAAAGCGGTATCGAAATTGATCGGTGTTCAGCCAGGAACTTTACGTGCTTGGGAGCGTCGTTATCAGATTATTTCACCAAAACGAAATGAAGCTGGATATCGATTGTATACTGAGGATCATGTTAAGATGCTCAAATGGTTAGTAAACAAGGTAAATCAAGGTATTTCTATAAGTCAGGCTATTAAATTGCTTGATGAATTCGAACTGAATAATGACGATTACTTTGAAGAGAGAAGTGATCTAAATCGTCTCGAAATAATTTCAGATCAACTGTTACAAACACTCACCCATTTTAATGAACGGAACGCGAGAGAAATATTACATCATGCATACAGTTTGTATTCACTCGATCAAGTGTTAGTTGATGTGTTAGGAAGGGGATTGCTAAACGTTCGTTCTCAGTGTGAAAATAATATACTGTTATCTGAACAGGAGCAATTTGCATCTACATTCATTCGTTCTCAAATTAGTGCTGCATTGTATACGTTACCTGTTAACTCAATATTCCCGAAGGTAATATCTGTATGTGGACCAGAAGAGATAGATGAATCAGAATTATTAAGCTTTACATTATTTCTAAAAAGAAGTGGATATGATGTTGTTTATGTAGGTTCGAGTATTCCGACTGATAATATTTCTATTATTTTAGAAAAAACATGCCCGAGTTTTGTGTTTCTGTCATGTACGTTACAAAAAAATGTTTCTCAAACTCTAAAGCTTGCACAAAATCTTAATGAGAAATATCGTGATCTTTCGGTAGGTATTCGTGGACAAGCTGTTGAATATCTGTTACAAGAAAAGAATGAGCATAGGCATTTAATACTTGGAAAAACAAAATATGAGTGGCAAAATTGGTTACAACTTTATCAAAAGCAATTGTAGAGCTGGATTGAATTATGCATTGGTATTGTGTCACTGAATACTGAAGAGCAAATGAAAGTTATTATATAGATGATGTAGCTTATTGAATGATAATTTAGTCGCTGTAGAATTCAAGGGGAAATACTTGTCTTTTTTTTATGAGAAAAGTAAACTAATTTATACTAAAAATAGAACCATCTTTTTATTTTATCATATCATGTTATAAGAGTATGTGTGGTAGTTGATGGTAAGGAGGGTCGCATGATGCGCCTAGAACGATTAAACTATAATAAGATTAAAATTTTCCTTACATTCGATGATCTCTCTGAAAGGGGTTTGACACAGGAGGATCTATGGCATGATATCCCTAAGGTGCACCAATTATTTCGGGATATGATGAACGAAGCTAGTAATGAACTTGGTTTTCGTGCGGAAGGTCCAGTTGCCGTAGAAGTTTTTTCGTTACAAGCACAAGGGATGGTTGTAATCGTAACTAAGGGAAATATCGATTACGATGAGGAAGATGAGTTCTCAGATGATTATATTGAAATGCAAGTGACGTTGGATAAAAGTGATGATATTTTTTATGAATTTGATACTTTTGAAGATGTGATTCAAGTTGCCATTCGGTTGAATAAATTAGGTGTTCATAATGGATCATTATATGCATATAATGAGAGGTTTTACTTATTGCTCGATGAATGGGGATTGCCCAATATCTCAACAGATACGTTAGTTGCCTTTTTAGCTGAATACGGTAATTCTTCTACTTTTACGATTCATCGTATTCATGAATATGGAAAGCTCTTAATGGATAAAAATGCAGTAGCTCAGCTTACTGAGTATTTTGCAAGATAAGTAAGTATAACAATTAAAAAAATCTAGCTACAAGCGCTATCTGCTCAATATATAAAGTAGACGGGCGCTTTTTATATTTTATAAATATATATATAAAGAAGTATTCTTCCCGTTATGGGGCCAAAATGATTATATTACATAAGGAGCAATTACGATGGGTAAAGAAAAGGAATGAATAAAAATGTAAATCTTAAAACGTTCCTAACAAGTTGTTTAGAAAATTTAGTATCTATTGAGGAATGTTTAATTCTGTTCATTGTTTAAAGAGTTGACATTAAAAGATGTAATTTACCCATTTTCACGTTTAAAAGAACGTGGTATTCTTATCAAATGCGAAGAAAAAACTATGCATTTTTTTAACTAGTGTGAAGTTATAGAAGGTTATGAGGCAACAACTGTAATACATATACAAATGCACACAACATTAAAGAGTGAATACAATATTTTTAAAAGCCCAAGGAGTGTGAAAGCTATGAAAGTTGCAGTGTTATACGGTGGAACATCAGCTGAGCGAGAGGTTTCACTTTCAAGTGGTAGGGGAATTATGGAAGCATTGAAACAAAAGGGGCATGAAGTAATCGGAATCGACTTTCATCCAAACATGATAAATGACATTTTAACTCTCGATGTTGATATTGTTTTTATTGGGCTTCATGGACGACTAGGAGAAGATGGTAGTATCCAATCGTTACTGGATCTTGCAGGTATTCCTTATGTGGGCTCAGGAGTTCTTGCATCTGCATTAGCCATGGATAAAGCAAAATCAAAAGTAATGTTTGCAAATGTAGGCATAAGAACTGCTCAGGACGTTATATTACAAAAGTCAACGTTTTCAAAAGAAGATTTTAATTTACCGTTTTCTCTTCCAATTGTAATTAAACCAAACCGCGAAGGTTCTACAATCGGTCTTACGATTGCACATGATGAAGAGGAAGTTTTAAAAGGGCTTGAGTTTGCATTTGAACATGATGAAGAGATTATGATAGAACAATATGTTAAAGGTACTGAAGTAACAATTGCAGTAATTGGTGAACGAGGTAAGGAACAGGCAATGCCAATCATTGAAATTGTTCCAAAAAATAAATACTACGATTATGAATCAAAATATGCACCAGGTGGTAGTGAACATATTATTCCTGCACGCATTAATGACGAAGTTACACAATTATTGTTGAATAATGCTGTACTTGCTCATCAAGTACTAGGATGTGAAGTGTATTCGCGCGCTGACTTTATTATTCCAGATAATGGTGAAAAGCCAGTTATATTAGAAGTAAATACTTTGCCTGGAATGACACCTACTAGTTTATTCCCGGATGCAGCAAAGTATATTGGAATAAAATATGAAGAAATGATTGAAGAACTTGTAAATTTGTCTTTGAAAAAGCGATAAAAAAAAGTATTCCATCTAAATCAAGCTTATGTTAATATGCATATGTAATCGTTTTCAAAGCACTTTTTTAATTCATGTAAATGTTGTATTCATATTCTTTGCATTAAGATTTTGAGTGTGTATACTATAGCTTGAAGACAAGGGTGAACAAAGGGAATAATGCTATATTTTAAGCGAAAATGTGGGAGGTAACAGAATGGTAGCCGATAAAAGTAACGGAAACCAACGTAACACTGAAGATAGCCTAGATGTATTAAAATCTACTCAAACGGTTGTGAACAAAGCGCTCGATAAGCTTGGGTATCCAGAAGAGGTATTTGAGCTGTTGAAAGAACCGCTTCGGCTAATGACAGTCAGAATTCCTGTTCGAATGGATGATGGTTCTGTCAAGATTTTCACAGGTTACCGTGCTCAGCATAATGATGCTGTTGGCCCAACTAAAGGGGGAGTTCGCTTCCATCCGAAGGTAACAGAGAAAGAGGTTAAAGCTCTTTCGATTTGGATGAGCTTGAAAGCTGGTATCGTTGATTTACCTTATGGTGGTGGTAAAGGTGGTATCGTGTGTGACCCGCGTGATATGTCATTCCGTGAACTAGAAAGATTAAGTCGTGGATATGTACGTGCAATTAGTCAAATTGTTGGTCCAACAAAAGATATCCCAGCTCCAGATGTATTTACAAATTCACAAATCATGGCTTGGATGATGGATGAATATAGTCGTATTGACGAATTTAATAACCCTGGATTTATTACAGGTAAACCACTTGTTCTTGGAGGTTCACATGGTCGTGAATCAGCAACAGCTAAAGGAGTTACAATTTGTATTCACCAAGCATTGAAGAAGAGAGGAATCGCTCTTAAAGGTGCTAGAGTTGTTGTACAAGGTTTTGGTAATGCAGGAAGCTTCTTAGCGAAATTCATGCATGATGCTGGTGCTAAAGTTATCGGTATTTCTGATGCTAATGGTGGTTTACACGATCCTGAAGGTTTAGATATTGATTATTTATTAGACCGCCGAGATAGCTTTGGTACTGTAACAAACCTATTCAAAAATACAATTACGAACCAGGAACTGCTTGAATTGGATTGTGATATTCTCGTACCAGCTGCGATTGAAAATCAAATTACTGAAGAGAATGCACATAATATTAAAGCAGAAGTAATTGTTGAAGCAGCAAATGGCCCAACTACATTAGAAGCAACACGCATTCTTACAGAACGTGGCATCTTGTTAGTACCAGACGTACTTGCAAGTGCTGGTGGTGTAACTGTTTCTTATTTTGAATGGGTTCAAAATAACCAAGGTTATTACTGGACAGAAGAAGAAGTAGAAGAAAAATTAGAAAAAGTGATTGTTAAGGCATTTGAAAATGTCTATGAAACGGCTCATACACGAAATGTAGATATGCGTCTTGCTGCGTATATGATCGGTGTACGTAAGATGGCTGAAGCATCTCGTTTCCGTGGTTGGGTATAATTATTTCGGATCAAACTTATATTTCCTTTATATTTTCATTCTAATTTATTTGAGTTAATCATTACTAAAATAGTTATGATTATTATATAGAAGTTTAGAACGAACATCTTATCACTTATAAATCATTGCACTTTTATACAAGATCTCCTATCATTTTATGTTAGGAGATTTTTTGCACTTGATCCAAAACAAATAGTCTATTTGTAGAGTAGCTTTCTTGTAACGAATTGTTAACGAACATATTTCGAAATGTATTGAAAAAAGAGTAGAATGGTTATATGTATTGATTTTAGGAGGAACAAATTATGATTCAAGAAGATATTATTATCATTGGCGGAGGTCCGTGTGGGTTATCAGCAGCGATAGAATTGGAGAGAGAAGGATTCAATCCACTTGTGATTGAAAAAGGCAACATTGTAAATGCAGTCTATAACTACCCAACACATCAGACTTTCTTTAGTTCAGCAGAGAAACTTGAAATTGGAGATGTACCATTTGTAAATGAGCAACACAAACCCTCTCGCTATCAAGCACTTAACTATTATCGTGAAGTTGTAAAACGTAAAAAGGTGCGTGTTAATGCGTTTGAAAAAGTTGATAAGATAGAAAAGCAGTCAGACGGAACATTCTTGTCATTCACAACAAATCAAAAGAATGAAGAAACGATCTATCACTCAAAATATGTAGTAATCGCAACAGGTTATTATGATCATCCGAATATGATGAACATTTCTGGAGAAGAATTACCACATGTGTTTCACTATTTCAAAGAATCTCACCCATATTTTGATAAAGATGTTGTCGTCATTGGTGGGAAAAATTCAGCTGTGGATGCATCGATTGAACTACACAAAGCGGGGGCAAGAGTTACAAATTTGTATAGAGGTAGTGAATATTCAAAAAGTGTGAAGCCTTGGATTTTACCTGAGTTTGATGCGCTTGTAAGAAACGAACAAGTCAATATGCAATTCCGTGCAGAAATAAATGAAATTACAAATGATGAGGTTATTTTTACTGTAGATGGAGAAGTAAAGCGTGTGAAAGCTGAATTTGTTTTTGCAATGACTGGTTATATACCAGATCATAATTTCTTAAGAAAGATGGATATTAGTATTGACGAAGAAACAGGTCGACCTCAGTTTGATTCAGAAACGATGGAGACAAATGTAGAAGGTGCATTTATAGCTGGAGTTATCGCAGCTGGTAACAATGCTAATGAAATATTTATCGAAAATGGACGTTTTCATGGGAAACTTATTGCAGCTGAATTGAAAGGTAGGAAATAAGCTTGCGAAAATCGCAAGCTTATTCTTCTTATTAATATTAAACTTATTCATTAAGAAATAAATCACTATAAGTGATGTGTGATTCTTTATAAAAAGGTGTATTCACTTTAAAAACATTTCTTGTAGTTCGTGGTGATCAGTTGTCAACTCAAGTGTGACCATCAGTTTTAAACGAGCTTTTTGTCCATTTAAGCCGTTTGAGAAAATAACCCCCATTTTTTTCAATGGTCGACCTCCACCTTCATAACCGTATATGTCTTGAACAATTCCGTTGAAACAACGTGACACGAGTACGACAGGGACGTTATTTTTTAATAAGTTTTCAATTGCAGGCAGTGTTGCAGGTGGCATATTGCCCTGTCCAAGCGCTTCGATAACAACTCCATCAACAGCTAAACTAGATAACATATTTAATGTTGTTGCATCCATGCCAGCATATGCTTTTAATAAAATAACATTTTTGGATAGGTGTGAGACAGGATACCTGTCTCGATTGATTGGCATATGGTGAAAATTAATGCCACGTTTAGTAACCAATCCAATTGGTCCATATTGTGGGCTTTGAAAGGTTGCTACGTTACTCGTATGTGTTTTTGTAACATTTTTTGCTGTATGTATTTCGTCATTTAAGACGACTAGTACACCTTTGTTTTTGGCAGTATCACAAGCAGCAACTTTAACTGATGAAATGAGATTATATGGTCCATCAGACCCGATTTCATTACTTGAGCGCATCGCACCAGTGACAACTACAGGAATGTCTACTTTTAAACATAGATCAAGTAAATATGCAGTTTCTTCAAGAGTATCAGTACCATGGGTAATAACGACTCCTTCGACCTGTTCTTGAGTAACCTTCTTCTCAATATGTTTAGCTAACATAAGCATATTAGCTGGGGTCATATGTGGTGAAGGAAGTTTAAACAATTCCTCATTTGTAATGTTTGCTAATGACGAAACAGACGGTAACGTATTGTCTAAAGGGTGTTTTCCACTAACTTTCACTGCTCCAGTAGTATTATCTTCTTCCATCGAAATTGTCCCGCCAGTATGTAAAATTAGGATATTTTTCACAATTATCACCTCTAGTTCGATTTTCATTTTCATAATCAAGATATCATGTTACGATGAAAAATAGAAATAGTCTACTTATTCACGTTTTAACTGTGAAAAGAGTTACACTGAAAGGTTTTTATATTTTCCGCTTTCAGATTTTCTCTGTATTGTGTCATGTACTATTTGAATAGTGTTTTTAATCGTTTTTATATAGAAGAGGGGATTCTATGCTAGCTGTAATTTCAGCAGGTATTGCACCTGGATTGGCGCTGTTATCTTATTTTTATTTAAGAGATCAGTATGATACCGAACCAGTCACGATGGTTTTTCGATCCTTTTTACTTGGAGTATTGCTTGTATTCCCAATCATGTTTATTCAATATGCATTTTTAACAGAAGGTGTTTTGCAGTCACCTTTTGCAAATGCATTTTTATTATCTGGTTTATTAGAAGAATTTTTTAAATGGTTCATTATGTTTTATACAGTGTATCAGCATTCTCATTTTGATGAACGTTATGATGGAATCGTTTATGGAGTGGCAGTATCTCTAGGTTTTGCAACAGTAGAAAATATTCTCTATTTATTTGCCAATGGCGTAACACTTGCAATTGGACGTGCGCTATTACCAGTTTCGAGTCATGCAATCTACGGAGTGGTGATGGGATACTATTTAGGAATTGCAAAATTTTCTAAAATGAAAAAATCTATTTGGATTTGGGCTTCTTTAATCATTCCTGTTCTATTACATGGCATGTATGATTATATTTTATTACAAATTGAAGAGTATTGGTTATATGTAATGGTGCCGTTTATGATAATGTTATGGATGCTTGCGTTACGAAAAGTGAAAGTTGCTAGTCAATTAGATGAAGATTCCTATAAGTCCACGATAAAAGTCAAAAAAGAAAATATAAAGGTTTGATGAGCTACTACCAGATATCGGTAGTAGCTCTTTTTAATTTGTAAAAAAAGAAGTTAATCGAATTGAGTTAACATTCTTCTCGACCAATACATCCTTCAAGTATAAAAAATATACATTGACAGAAAATAGCGGTATGAATGTATCGATAAGGAGGTAAATATTTTGAAATTGCAGCCGTTAATCAAATGTATCATTATTGCATCATTTATCACAATGATGTTCCACCCATTAAATGATGAACATGTTGATGCGTTTTCTTCACAAGTTATTCAACGTGGTTCAGTAGGAGACGATGTAATCGAGCTTCAAGCACGTCTACAGTATATTGGCTACTATAAAGGTAAGATCGATGGTGTTTTTGGCTGGGGTACATATTGGGCTTTACGAAACTTTCAACAGCAATTTGGACTTGAGGTTGATGGATTAGCAGGGGCATCAACAAAACAAAAACTTGTAGGTGTAACGAAGTATGATAAGGGCTATGTGAAAAATCAAATAAATAAAGGGAATAAGTTTTCTCACTATGGAGGGGTAGACAAAGGAAAACAAGCAGAACAGCAAAAAGCAGGGCAACAACAAGCATTGCCTTCTCAACCCACATCTGTAAATGTGCCAAGTGGTTATTCTCAAAATGATATTCAGATTCTTGCGAATGCTGTATATGGTGAAGCGCGTGGGGAGCCATATGTGGGGCAAGTAGCTGTTGCAGCAGTTATTTTAAATCGTATAGATAGTGCATCATTTCCCAATACAGCATCAGGGGTAATTTTTGAACCACGGGCGTTCACCGCTGTAAGTGATGGACAAATTTGGTTAACACCGAACGAAACAGCAAAAAAGGCAGTTGTAGATGCGATTAATGGTTGGGACCCAACGGGAAATGCCTTGTATTACTTTAATCCGGACACTGCTACGTCAGGTTGGATTTGGACAAGACCACAGATTAAAAAAATTGGTAAACATATTTTTTGTAAGTAAGGGGGTAGAATGATGATTAGAAATGTCATTATTGGAGTTTTAGTAGTTATGTTAATCGGCACAGGTTATTGGGGTTATCAAGAAAATCAAGAAAAAAATGCGATTCTGATTCATGCTGAAAATGGCTATCAACGTGCTTTTCATGATTTAACGTATCAAATGGACTTGCTTCATAATAAGATTGGATCAGCGTTAGCGATGAATTCCAGATCCCAGTTATCTCCTGCTTTAGCTGATGTTTGGAGATTGACATCTGAAGCACATTCAGATGTTGGGCAATTGCCTCTCTCTCTTCTCCCATTCAACAAAACTGAAGAGTTTCTTACTGATATTGGAGACTTCAGTTACCGGACAGCTGTGAGAGATTTGGAGAAAAAACCATTGTCTGAAGAAGAATACAAAACGTTGCAGCAACTATTCACCAAATCAACAGAATTAAAAGATGAACTTCGTAAAGTACAAGCTCTCTCATTAAACAATAACTTAAGATGGATGGATGTAGAGCTTGCGTTAGTTTCTGGTAAAGAACAAGATGATAATACGATAATAGATGGTTTTAAGACTGTAGAAAAGAATGTCGAAAGTTACGGTGAAGCAGATTTTGGCCCAACGTTCACTCAGATGACGAAAAAGAAAGAAGATGAATTTCGGTATTTAACAGGAAAAGAATTAAATAAGGAGGAATTAGAGGAGAAAGCAAGGCAATTTTTAGGCTTGGAAAAAAATGCGAAAGTTATTATCACTGAAAGTGGTAAAGGTGCAAATTATGAATTTTATAGTTTGCAGGTAGAAGATAGTAAGGGGCATATCTATATGGATATGACAAAAAAAGGTGGAGTCCCAATTTGGGTTATGAATGAAAGGGAAGTTTCAAGAAAAAAAATAAGCTTGAATGAGGCAGCTGAAAAAGCTCAAACTTATTTAACTAAACATGGATTTAAAAATCTTGAACTTGTGGAATCAACACAATTTGATAATACTGGTGTGTTTATATTTGTAAGTTCAGTGGATAATGTGCGCATATATCCAGATGCAATCCGAGTGAAAACGGCACTTGATAACGGGCAAATTACCGGACTGTCAGCTAAAGATTACTTAATGTCACACCATGATCGGAAATTGCCTAAACCAACGATTAATGCTGAACAAGCAAAGCAAAAATTAAACCCTCAGTTAAAAATACAACAAGAAAATTTAGCTCTAATAGTTAATGAACTTGGTGAAGAAGTACTGTGTCATGAATTTTTTGGAACAATTGGTGAATCAACGTACAGAATTTTTATTAACTCGATAACTGGAGACGAAGAAAAAGTAGAGAAATTACAAAATGCTGAACCTATTTATGATGCACTCACATAAAATGTTTGAGGAAGATAGTTTAATTTTTAAAAAAACGGGTATATATTTATAGGTATAAAGGTTGACAAATAACATGAATATTGGAAAAATAAAAATAAGTAGAAAACTTTCTTTGGGAATTTAGCTATTTAGAACTAGTATTATTCTAGTATTAATGTTGATTTTAGCTTGTCTTATGTAATTCCACATGTAGTGGGAAGGGGAGCAGATGTGGTGTTTAAGATTGGGGATACCTTTGAACTTAGAAATTTGAATAATAATGAACAACTTTTAAAAACAAAAATAATAGAAATAGATGAAAACAACCTTTATATTCAAGAACCGGTTGATCCGAAGACAAACAAGAGTGTTTATTTAGCACGAGGAGATAAGTTTGAAGTTACTTATAGGCAACCAGATAGTGCTGTGTATATGTTTAAGAGTGAAATATTGATGAGTATCTCAGGTGCAATGCCAATGTTTGTATTGCGAAAACCAAAGAAGGATGAGATCAAACGTGTACAACGCAGAAACTATGTGAGAGTTGATGCGATACTTGATATGCAATTTCATCCATTAGATGATGAGTTCACTCCATTTAAGGCGTATTCATTAAATATTAGTGGTGGAGGCATTGCAGTGTCTCTTCCAACTAATCATGGTCTAGAACCAAATATGAAAGCGAAGATTCAATTCAAATTACCTATGGCTAAGGGTAATAAACATGAAGTGGAAGTATTAGGTCAAGTAATACGAATAATGAAAAAGAAAAATGCTAATGATAAAGCAAGTATTGAATTTTTGGATCTTCAAAGTGTTGACCAACGTAATATTATTCGATATACGTTTGAGCAACAACTTGCGGGACGAAAAACAAAATTTAGATAACTATGAACGGTTACATCATTAATATTTATTTTGTGAGTAACGATAGTTAACGAGAAAAAGTGACAATTTTTAAACAGTTAATACGCTTTAAAGATATTTAATCCTCATCCTTATTTGAGTTTCATGAGTGCCCCTACTAATGGATGTGGGTTTAGTATCAGTTAACAAGTGATAAATTGATTAAGAATGAATAGAAAGCTCTTTTTGATGCATTATAAGCAAAAAAGGGGGCTTTTTTCTTGTTGAAACGAATTGAAAATACATTAATAAAATTGCTAGTGGCACATTTTGTAGCATTGCTCGTTGGACAATGGCTTATCTTGTACTCCCCTTTTGGAGCTTATTTTTCAAGGGTGATCATGTATGAAGGAGTTGGCGATGTACCTGAAGCTCCAGTGTTTGAAACGATAGATTCTCCTACTAGCTTATGGTATGATGAAGAGGATTAAACTGGTGAGAGTAGCGGGAGTAAGGAGGATTTTATGTCAAAGGTTTCAGTAGCAATCGATGGACCAGCAGCAGCAGGAAAGAGTACAATTGCAAAGCTGTTGGCTGAACGATTCAATTACATATATATAGATACAGGTGCTATGTATCGTGCTTTAACATATGCAGCAATAAATGCAAAATTGGATTTAGAAAGTGAACGGGAATTGTTTGCTTTATTACGAGAAATGAAGATTGAATTAAAACCTTCTATTAATGGTCAACTTGTCTTTATTAATGGTGAGGAAGTAACGGATAAAATTCGTTCCAACGAAGTGTCTAATAACGTATCAATAGTTGCTGCATATCGTTCTGTTCGTGAAGAAATGGTTGAGCGACAACGAGAACTTTCTGAAGGTGCAAGTGTTGTTATGGATGGAAGAGACATTGGAACGCATGTTTTACCACATGCTGAAGTGAAAATTTATATGATTGCGTCAGTTGATGAGCGTGCACAAAGACGTTATGAAGAGAACGTGAAAAAGGGAATCTCGGCTGATTTGTCGAAGTTAAAAGAAGAAATATCTCAACGTGATAAGCTCGATATGGAGCGTGAAGTTTCTCCATTGAAGAAAGCGGATGATGCAATAGAACTAGATACAACCTCTCTCACAATTCATGAAGTTGTTGAGAAAATTAGTAATCTTATAAATGAGAGGGTTGGATGAAGTGAATCTGTATAAGTTTGGTTATGTTCTAGTGAAGGGCATTTTTAGAACAACATACCGTGTTGAGGTAATTGGTTCTGAAAATGTTCCTAAAGATAAAGGTGTTTTATTGTGTTCCAATCATATTTCTAACTTTGATCCACCTATGCTTGGAATCTCGTTTCCTCGTGATGTACATTATATGGCAAAGGAAGAGTTATTTAAACTTCCAGTTATGAAGCAGGTTTTGTTAAGCTTAAACGCTTTTCCTGTTAGACGTGGAATGAGCGATAAGCAAGCGCTTCGCCAAGGTCTGAAATTGCTTAAGGATGGTGAAGTGTTAGGTTTGTTTCCTGAAGGCACCCGAAGTAAGACGGGGGAATTAGGTGAAGGAATGTCAGGTGCAGGTTTCTTCGCTTTGCGTTCAAATGCTGAAGTGGTTCCTGCTGCAATAATCGGCTCATATAGACCTTTTTCAAAAGTAAAAGTGATTATTGGTGAACCAATTGAAATGACTAAGCTACGTGAGGAAAAGGCTACAGCGAAAGATGCAACCGAAATAATTATGTCAGCAATCGCCAAATTGATTGAAAAATATAAATAATTATATTCTTTATACTTGACAAATGCACCCATTTGTTAGAAGTTAGAAAAAAGAACATTTTATGTTCTGAAAATAATGATAAGCAGACTTTGGCGTTTGTAGGGATTCAAGGAGGTAGTTGAAATGGCTGAAGAAATGAATCAAGAAGTATCAGAAATGAAGAGCTTTGAAGTAGGTGACACTGTCACTGGTACTGTTACGAAAGTAGATGAGAAGCAAGTGCTTGTAGACATTGGTTACAAAACAGAAGGGATCGTACCAATTAGCGAACTTTCAAGCTTGCACATCGAGAAAGCTGGTGATGCAGTATCTGAAGGTGACGAGCTTACGTTAAAAGTAAAAAAGCTTGATGATGATGAAATTGTCCTTTCTAAACGTGCGGTTGATGCTGAAAAAGCATGGGCTGATTTACAACAAAAGTTTGAAAATAACGTAGTATTTGAAGCAGAAGTGAAAGATGTTGTAAAAGGTGGTCTCGTTGTCGATCTTGGTGTTAGAGGATTCATTCCTGCTTCACTAGTAGAGCGTCATTTTGTCGAAGATTTCTCTGATTATAAAGGGCGTACCCTTTCTCTCAAAGTAGTTGAACTTGATGAAGAGAAAAACCGGGTAATTCTTTCACACCGAGCGGTATTGGAAGATGAACTTGAACAGAAGAAACATGACACTCTTGATTCATTACAAGAAGGTCAAGTACTTTCAGGAACTGTACAACGATTAACTGATTTTGGTGCATTTGTTGATATTGGTGGTGTAGATGGGCTTGTACATATTTCTCAGTTAGCGCATCATCATGTTGAACAACCTTCTGAAGTTGTTGAAGAAGGTCAAAGTGTTAACGTGAAGGTATTAAGTGTTGACCGTGATAATGAGCGCATTTCCTTATCAATTAAAGATACTCTTCCTGGTCCATGGGAGCAGGTAAGTGAAGAAGTGAAAGCTGGTAGCGTACTAGAGGGTACAGTTAAACGACTTGTAACATTCGGTGCGTTTGTTGAAGTACTACCAGGTGTTGAAGGTCTTGTACACATTTCACAAATTGCGAACCGACATATTGGTACACCGAATGAAGTGCTTGAAGAGGGTCAAACTGTTAAGGTTAAAGTCCTTGATGTTAGTACAGATGAGAAACGTATTTCGCTTAGTATTCGCGAACTTGAGGAAAACAAACCAGCAAAAGAAGATTATAGCTCTTATCAATCTGATGAAGAAACGACTTCTGGATTCCAACTTGGTGATATTCTAGGAGACGATTTGAAAAAATTTAAATAATATGGTGATGAATTTTGTCTAGACAGCAGCGGAAAATTGAGCACATTCAACATGCACTGTCTACTGGTCAAAATCGCACGCACGGATTAGATGATGTCAAGTTTGTGCATCAATCACTTCCAGATACTGATGTTGAGCAAGTAAAGCTCAATACAAAAGTAGGCGAACTTTCATTAAGTTCGCCTCTTTTTATCAATGCGATGACTGGTGGCGGTGGAGAAAAGACGTTAGAACTGAATCAGATGTTAGCTCGCGTTGCAAACGCAACAGGTATTAGTATTGCCGTTGGTTCACAAATGTCAGCACTAAAACATGATGAAGAACGTAAGACATTTGAAATTGTACGCAAAGAAAATTCAAATGGCGTTGTGTTTGCGAATCTTGGTAGTGAAGCAACAGTTGAACAAGCAGAACAAGCAGTAGAAATGCTTAATGCAGATGCGTTGCAAATTCATTTAAATGTGATTCAAGAACTTGTTATGCCTGAAGGTGATCGGTGTTTTAGTGGGGCCCTAGAACGAATTGAACAGATTGCTAACTGTTTAAAAGTTCCGATAATTGTAAAAGAAGTTGGGTTTGGAATGAGTCGGGAAACAGTGAAACAGTTAGAAAGTGTAGGTGTTTCAATCATTGATATTGGGGGTTTTGGGGGAACTAATTTCTCTAAAGTAGAAAATGAGCGTCGTGTACATATATTATCCTATTTCAATGAATGGGGCATTTCTACAGCAGCATCTATTGTAGAGGCTACTACAGGTCGAGATAATGTACCGATTATAGCATCAGGAGGAATTCAGAATGCAATGGATGTAGCAAAATCGTTAGCACTAGGTGCTTCTGCAGTTGGTATAGCAGGGTTCTTCCTCAACATTGCGCTACAAGAGGGTGAAGCTGCATTAATATCTGAAATTGAACAATTACATGTAGATTTAAAGATCATCATGACTGCACTCGGTGTGAATTCGATTGCCGAATTACAACGTGCACCTCTTGTTATTGCTGGTTCAACACAGCACTGGTTAACTGAACGTGGAATTGATACGACACTATATAGTAGTCGTACTGTTCGATGAAGAATCTTTTTAAATAATTATTAAAAATAGCCTATCGTTGGGAAAACGATAGGCTATTTTTAATGGTTATGAAACCGATATCTTAACGTGAAAACTTGAATTGTTTAATAGATACAGACAGTAATATTACTTTCAATTGCCATTATTGTCTGTTTCGGTTTCGAGCTTCTTCAGGGCTTTCCATTGTCGTTGAGCCTTTATAATTTAAGCGTTGATCACGATCGTTTTCTAAACCCTCTTTTTTACGAAGCTTTTTTTCTTGACGGTCTTTACCCATGTGAATTCCTCCTTACGATTCTTTCCCCCTTAGTTTGAAATAGATCGATATGAAATATTAGTGAAAAAAGATATTTCTAAATAAGAAGGAATGAAAGAAGTAGAAAAAAGTCATAATGGTGAAAGATGGAGGTCATTTAATGGAGGGTTTATTTTTCTACTGGGTTAGTTGGATTGGCTGGATAATTGTAACGTTTTTTATGAATAAAAGTTCTACACGAACGATATTAAGTTACGGTTTACTTAGTTGTATTGCATTATCAAATTGGAAAATTACAGTATATTCTTATGAAATTAGCGGAAGTTATATAGTGTTACTCTGTTTTGCGTTAGGTACTAGTTATTATTTGTCAAAACTCCAAAACCTGTACTTAATGATTATGACATTGACTGTTACAGCTGCCTTTGTTGCTTTTCATTTATTTGAAATGTTTGATCCAATTTGGATCATTGCACATCGACAATGGTTGTTATCAGGTTTAATGTTCATATTAGTTTGGTTAATGAGTGATATGTTTTTGCAAAGGGTGCTCTCATTAGTAATTGGAATGTGTCAAGGGGAGTGGCTCTATACGATGATGCTTTATCGTTATTCCTATTATGGGACAATTGGAGGATTAAAATTTTTAGACTTGCTGACAGCTGGATTAGGATTTTTGTTTATGTTGTCGTTAGCAGAGTGGATGATTTCTTCAATGAAACGATATTGGACATATAGTGAGAGGCAGTGATGAAAAAGTGAATGAATATACATTACCGATACTCTTTGGAGTAATATTGGGCACACTTTCAAGGCTATCAATGTTGAAAACAGATTACAGGCAGTATCCTACTTATTTACATGGTAAAGTTATTCATGTATCACTTGGTTTTATCGCAGCTGGGCTTGGAACTGTATTAGTTCCAGCGATAATGGAAGAGGAATTTACTGCTATAACTTTTTTAACTCTTGCGGCTTCCCAATTCCGTGACGTTCGTAATATGGAACGAGATACATTAACTGAGCTAGATGCCTATGAACTTGTTCCTAGAGGTAATACGTATATTGAAGGGATAGCAATCGCATTTGAGAGTCGCAACTATCTTGTGATATTAACTTCATTTGCTGCAACCTTAGCTTACCTCGTTTGGAATGTATGGGCAGGTATTTTTGCAGGATTAGTAGCTATTATAATTTCCCATCGTCTAATGTCGGGTGGGACGTTAAAAGAAATCGTCGATATTCAACAAGAATCGTTACGATTCGAGGGAGCTGGTTTATACATTGATAACATTTACATAATGAATATTGGTTTGCCTGCTCGTCAAGAAGAAATTTTAGAACATGGAATGGGATTCATCTTAACTCCTAAGAACCTTGATGTTGTTTCGACGATTGCAAATTTAGGACAGCGTCAAGCAATATTACATGATATTTCGGTGTCGTTAGGTGTGTATCGTGATTCTGGTACACCCGCACTCGTTCCACTTATTAAACGTGATTTAAATGATGGGAGGATAGGAGTGTTCATTCTTCCTCAAGAACGTAATGTTGATAAGGCGATCAGAATTATTGGGAATGTACCAATTTTGGAGAATGCAATTCGAATGCCGACTGAATCAAAAGCAAGTGAGAAGGAGCGTCCACAATAATGGAGCTACAGAAGTATATTTTAGCTACAATTACGACGACACCTGAAAAGGTAGGAAGTGGGCCTTCCGTTTTCATATGCAATACCGACGAGGAAATGGAAACTATTTCAGCAAACCTAGAAGCAATATTAGATGGGATCGCTCATCAGCTAACAAAAGATCTATATATTATAGTGAAACATTAATAGGATGGAATTTACTCTTAACAATATACTGAAGACCTTTGCAACCTTTATGTGCACCTATTTTTTAATTAAATTGTCAAATGTATATTAGGTTGCTATAATAAACAAGTTAACTTAGTGTATGACCCTGTTTTCTATTGTGTGGTAGCTACAAGTTGTATGCTTTCACTGTAGGAGAAGGGTTTTTCTATTAAGAGGTTGTTCAAAAAGTCGTGGGGAAATTGTGTGTGTACCTCTGCGTTTTCTTATCACACGTATCTATGTGCATACATCTAGCCTATGTTTCTATACTATATGGGGATTTTTTGGCCATTCTTTTTGAACAAGTAATAATTGTAAATTAGTGTTATTAGTAAATTTAAATAATTAGTCTTTGAATAATTGTGTATAAGTGTTTGTTGAAAGGATGAGAGAAATGGCAAAGCCAGTAATTGCAATTGTTGGACGCCCAAATGTTGGAAAGTCGACAATATTTAATCGAATTGTAGGGGAACGTGTATCGATTGTAGAAGATGTTCCAGGGGTAACACGCGATAGAATATATAGCTCAGCTGAGTGGTTGAATTACGATTTTAATATTATTGATACAGGTGGTATTGAAATTAGTGATGCTCCTTTCATGACTCAAATTCGCGAACAAGCAGAGTTAGCAATCGATGAAGCAGATGTCATCGTGTTTTTAACAAATGGACGTGAAGGTGTAACTGGAGCGGATGAAGAGGTCGCAAAAATTCTTTTCCGTTCCAAAAAGCCGGTGGTCTTAGGAGTAAATAAAATTGATAATCCTGATATGCGTGAGCATATATATGATTTCTATTCGCTTGGATGTGGTGAGCCATATCCAATTTCAGGAACTCATGGACTTGGTCTAGGGGATTTGTTAGATGTAGCGGCAGAACATTTTCCAAAAGATAATCGTGAAGAAAGAGATGAAAATAAAATCTATTTTTCTCTCATTGGACGTCCGAATGTTGGAAAATCTTCAATGGTTAATGCGATGTTAGGTGAGGAACGTGTTATTGTAAGTGATATAGAAGGAACAACTCGAGATGCTATTGATAGTGAATTCAAACGTGATGGACAAGAATATGTCATTATTGATACTGCAGGTATGCGTAAAAAAGGAAAAGTCTATGAAAGTACTGAAAAATATAGCGTATTACGTGCATTGCGAGCAATTGAACGTTCTGATGTCGTTCTTGTCGTTATCGATGCTGAGACAGGAATTATTGAACAAGATAAAAAGATTGCAGGTTACGCACATGAAGCAGGCCGTGGGGTTGTTCTCGTAGTGAATAAGTGGGATGCGGTTGAAAAAGATGAGCGTACGATGAATGAATTCGAAAAGAAAATTCGTGCTCATTTCCAATTTCTTGATTATGCACCGATTGTGTTCGTCTCGGCACAAACTAAACAGCGTTTACATGCATTAGTACCGATGATTGATCAAGTCGCAGAGAATCATAACTTACGTGTTCAAACGAATATCCTAAACGAAGTCGTTATGGATGCAGTTGCGATGAATCCTACACCTACAGATAAGGGAAGACGTTTGAAAATTTATTATGCTACTCAAGTTGCGGTGAAACCACCAACTTTTGTTATTTTTGTTAATGATCCTGAATTGATGCACTTCTCTTATTTACGATTTCTTGAAAATCAAATTCGAGAAGCGTTTGGCTTTAAAGGTACGCCAATTAAAATATTCCCACGAGCTCGCAAATAAAGTGGGATTTTCATTGGCTGGGGGTTTCCCATACTCTTCCGCTGGATTATAAGTTGAATGAACAATTGATAAGTGGAAAATCAAAAATTCATGAGAGACAGCTTTGATTAGCTTACTCATATGTCGAGATAAGATAATCAAAGATTAAATACGATTTAATTTGAAATAACAATGAAGGATGTGAGTGTATGTCAGAGATTACAGTATTAGGAGCAGGAAGTTGGGGAACAGCACTTGCGATGGTTCTTGCTGATAATAAACACAATGTACGCTTATGGTCACATCGTAAGGAGCAAGTAGAAGAAATTAACTCGAAACATACAAATGACTTGTACCTACCTGATGTGAAGTTACCTGCAAGCATTATTGGATATGATTCATTAGAAGAGAGCTTAATAGGTATAGATACGATCCTAATGGCTGTCCCGACAAGTGCTGTTCGTGAGGTTTTAAGAAAGCTTGTTTCTTTTGTGGACAGACCACTCACGATTATTCATGCGAGTAAAGGGATGGAGCCTGGAACATTCAAACGTATTTCTGAAATGATCGCTGAAGAGGTACCGGAACATTTGCTTTCTGCTATTGTTGTGTTGTCAGGACCTTCCCATGCAGAGGAAGTCAGTTGTCGACAAATAACGACTGTTACATCATCATCGACATCGATTAAAGCAGCAGAAGCTGTGCAAGACTTGTTTATTAACAAACATTTTCGAGTGTATACAAATCCAGACGTTGTCGGAGTTGAGATTGGTGGAGCACTTAAGAATATCGTTGCTCTAGGAGCTGGAATTTCAGATGGACTTGGTTATGGAGACAATACGAAGGCAGCTCTTATGACACGTGGGCTTGCTGAAATTGCTCGACTTGGGACTCATATGGGAGCAAATCCGATGACTTTCTCAGGTCTAACTGGAATTGGTGATTTAATTGCTACATGTACGAGTAAGCATAGTCGAAATTGGCGTGCTGGTAATATGTTAGGGCAAGGGCATAAGCTTGATGAAGTGCTAGATAATATGGGGATGGTTGTTGAAGGTGTTCGCACAACTAAAGCTGTTTATCAATTTGCTTCAACAAATAACGTGTCGATGCCAATTACAACTGCTATCTATAAAATTTTGTTTGAAAATGAATCACCAAAAGAAATTGTTGATGAATTAATGACTCGTATGCGTACACATGAGATGGAAGATTTACGAGACTTCGCCTCAAGGTCATAGGTTATTAGTATCGATTAAGTTTCAAGAATTGAGACATGAATTTTGAGTTTGTAGCTATTGTAATTTCATCATTTGGTTTGTTAGTACATTAAATAAAAATCATGTAAGTATGGATTAGCACATTAACTCGCTGGAGGCATATGATATGAAGAGAAAAGCGCCAGCGAGGGAGTTGACGAGATGTGAGAAATTACAGATCATCAAAGGATGAAAAGATAGTAAGGCATGTTGTGCGTTCATTCTCAACATGGAGTAATTCAGATTTGTCAAAGTCAGAAGAGGATAAGATTGTTAAGGATATCCTTCAATCTCATAAGCCGCTCGATTTTCACAGGTTTCGTCAAACTGGGCACGAACAAATGAAGAACTTGGGCACATGGCGGGGTCGAAAGTGAACAAGTTTGCATAAGTTAAAGTGAACTCACCCTTTGGGTTGGACAGTTTTGTAATTGGGAGTATATTCGTTATTTTGAAGTAGTGCATTGTACTGCTTCATTTTTTTGTCTAACTAGTTCATTTGAATCATTTTCGAGTTTTAAATAAATGTGTAAAGTAAGGACAAGTATCCTGTGTTAGTTGGAATAACATTCCGAAGGAAACGAAATGTATGCTATAATGGGGGACGGAAAAAGGAGAGGTGAAAAAATGTCGGTAGCATTGATGAAAATGTGGATTTCGTTTGCGGGCATTATTTTTATGTTCGTATCTGTAGTATTAATTATGTTTAGTCGTGGTAAATTGAAACCAGGAATTTTTCGCTTTATAACTTCGTTTATCGCCTATGTATTGATGATATTGGCTGGAATTATAATATTTTTTGTCGTCTTTAGTGGACCTGTACCTGAATGAGCATACATAAGAAGGAGTGTACATACAGGAAAATGAAAGTTCTTAACAAGTATTTGCTTATGATAGCGGTACTGCTACTTTTTTTAACAGGTTGTATGTATCCGCAAGAGCGTCTTTCGAAAAATCAAGTACCTTATGAATCACAGCTTCAAGCTGTTCAATTAGCTGTCGACGCCTTTCAACAAGATAATAATGGTTTACTTCCAATTAGAACGAGAGAAAGTGATACACCTGTATACTTAAAATACCCGATTGACTTTAATAGACTTACACCAAAGTATATACAGGATGCACCAGGATCAGCATATGAAAGTGGTGGTATCTATCAGTTTGTCTTAACTGATGTTGAGAATGATCCAACTGTTAAAGTGATTGACCTAGTCTCTATAGACAATATTCGGGATCTTAAGCTACGTTTGATGATTTATCGGGATAAAGAAAAATATCCTCCTTTCAAAGAAGAAATAGGGTCTGGAGTGTATTCTCTTGATTTCGCTAAGCTTGGTTATGATACTGCCCCATTCGTAAGAAGTCCTTATTCCGGCAATCATTTACCACTTGTTACTGATGGAACAGGGGAAATCTATATCGATTATGCTTCTGATTTGTATGAGGCATTGAATAACTATGAACATGATTATAAGTATGGAGATGATATTAGGCAGCTTCTTGTAGAAAATTATCCTGTTTTACCTGCTTATTCGCTTCCATATACAGTTGAAAATGGAGAACCTGTCTTTTTAAAGCAGTAACGAAAAATAATCTAGTAAAATTCTATATTCTTATCATGAACCCTTTTCTTTTGCATAATGTTGTAAGAGAAAAGGGTTATTTTCATTTATTATCTTTTCATGAGGACGTGCCCTTTTCTAAAAAAAAGCGGGAAACGGTGAGAGATTAGTTCTAATAAAGATGGACAACAACATACATATGTATTGTCCTAATAAAATAGAATTAATCATCTGAGCTGTTTAAGAATATCCCAATTAGTAAATTATGGGAGGTAGTATAATGGAAAAGGTAGATATTTTCAAAGATATTGCAGAACGTACGGGCGGTGACATTTATTTGGGAGTTGTCGGTGCCGTGCGAACAGGAAAATCAACATTTATTAAGAAGTTTATGGAATTAGTCGTACTGCCGAATATTGAGAATGAATCGGATAAAGCAAGAGCACAAGATGAACTGCCACAAAGCGCAGCAGGAAAAACGATTATGACGACAGAACCGAAATTCGTACCAAATCAGGCTGTTCGAGTAGATGTTGATGAAGGGCTGGAGGTAAACATTCGTCTTGTTGATTGTGTCGGTTATACAGTACCAGGTGCACAAGGTTACGAAGATGAAAATGGGCCTCGTATGATTAATACGCCATGGTATGAAGAATCTATTCCATTCCATGAAGCAGCTGAGATTGGAACGAGAAAAGTTATCCAAGAGCATTCAACGTTGGGTGTAGTAGTAACTACTGACGGTTCAATTGGTGAAATTCCTCGTTCGAATTACTTAGAAGCTGAAGAACGTGTCATTGATGAACTGAAGGAAGTAGGAAAACCATTCATTATGGTCATCAACTCTGCACATCCTCATCACCCTGAAACCGAGAATCTTCGAAAAAAGTTGAATGAGAAATATGATATTCCAGTACTTGCGATGAGTGTAGAAGGCATGACAGAAAAAGATGTATATGGTGTTCTCCGTGAAGCATTATATGAATTCCCAGTCTTAGAGGTGAATGTTAATTTGCCAAGCTGGGTGATGGTACTTAAAGAGGATCATTGGTTACGTCAAAATTATCAAGAAGCAGTAAAAGATACTGTAAAAGATATTAAAAGACTTCGTGATGTTGATCGTGTTGTAGGACAGTTTAGTGATTATGAATATTTGGATCGCGCGTCTCTTGCTGGAATTGAGATGGGGCAAGGGATTGCTGAGATTGATCTATTTGCACCTGACAATCTTTATGACCAAATCTTAAAAGAAGTAGTTGGAGTAGAAATAAGAGGTAAAGATCATTTATTAGAGCTCATGCAAGAATTTGCTTATGCCAAAGTTGAGTATGATCAAGTTTCTGATGCACTTCGAATGGTTAAGCAAACCGGATATGGAGTTGCAGCACCAGCATTAGAAGACATGAGTTTAGATGAGCCAGAAATAATTCGTCAAGGTTCACGATTTGGTGTCCGTTTGAAGGCAGTTGCTCCATCTATTCATATGGTAAAAGTGGATGTTGAGAGTGAATTCTCACCAATTATTGGAACTGAAAAACAAAGTGAAGAACTTGTACGTTATTTAATGCAAGATTTCGAGGAAGACCCATTATCAATCTGGAATTCTGACATTTTTGGACGTAGTCTAAGCTCAATTGTACGTGAAGGCATACAGGCGAAGCTTGCGTTAATGCCTGAAAACGCACGATATAAGTTAAAAGAAACATTGGAACGAATTATTAATGAAGGTTCAGGTGGTTTAATAGCGATAATATTATAAGGTGGTATTACCATTGAGCATCGTTGTTGATTTTCAATAGTAATGATGAATGTGAAGAAGTTCTGTGTTACGCAGGGCTTCTTTTTTGAATTTTCGTTACAGTTATTATATAACAGATTAGAAGGGTAATACGTTGCATCTTATGTTTGTAATCCAATAGAATAGGAAAAGTGAGTAAATTAACTATATTGTTTAAGAATGGGTATGTATGAAAAAGGAGGGATACCATTGAGACATGCGTTCATTACAGCAGGTAGTAAAGGTCTAGGTCGAAAAGTGACAGAGAAACTATTAGAACAAGGCTATAGTGTCACTGTAAATTACCGAAGTGATAATGAATCTGTTGAAAATATGCGTTCCGTCTATAAGGAACTAGAGCACCGTCTTCATTTTGTACAAGGTGACGTCACAAAAAAAGAAGATATCGTTCGAATGGTTGAAGAGATTAAAGAGAAGTATGGCAGGATTGATTTATTAATTCATAATGCAGGTCCATATATTTTTGAACGTAAGAAGTTAGCTGATTATACCGATGATGAATGGTATGAAATGATGAACGGAAATTTAAGTTCAGTGTTTCATTTATTTAAGCAGACCGTTCAGATTATGAGAAATCAACGATTTGGTCGAATTATTACGTATGGATTTCAAGGTGCGGAACATACACCTGGATGGGTCAATCGCTCAGCTTTTGCAGCAGCCAAGGTTGGTTTAGTGTCCTTAACGAAGTCGATAGCACTTGAGGAAGCAGAATATGGAATTACAGCTAATATGGTTTGTCCGGGCAATATTATAGGCAAAATGAAAGAGACTTCAATCTCTGAAGCACGGTTAATTCGAGATGAACACACACCAATTGGTCGACCAGGTACAGGTGAGGATATAGCTAGAACGATTGTCTTTTTATGTGAAGAAGATGCAGATATGATAACAGGATCAGTAATTGAAGTAACTGGAGGGGTCGATGTAATCAACCGTTTTCGATAAATTGAAACTCTCATTTTGAGATAATATTCTTATCTGCTAACGTACAGCCATTTGAAAATAACAGTATACTGACGCTTAATTTTTAATATATTGTAGCTGATCATCAAAATTTTTATGTGGAACGATAATCACGCTGATTGAACAATCCATCTTTGCAAAAGGTAGGGATTTTTGGGAAAATCCTCATAAATCGTACGATTCTTGTTGAAAATGATTGAATTCTAGTTAATGATCGTTTAATATAAGGCGTGTCAATACGTTGTTTGCTAATGGATGTATAAGAATTGTATGTCCTGTCAACAACAGTAGTAATAGCTATATGAGCACAGCATATGGCGTTACTTCGACAACATGTCCTTCAAATATCGAAGGCTAGGTATTTACCTAGTTTTGAAATGTAAAGTGAAATTATTTTTTGGGAGGAGGTGAATGGCATGAACAAAACAGAATTAATCAATGCAGTAGCTGAAAATAGCGAACTTTCTAAAAAGGATGCGACAAAAGCTGTTGATGCTGTTTTTGAGTCTATTATGAACGCTCTTCAAGAGGGAGATAAAGTTCAATTAATTGGTTTTGGTAACTTTGAGGTACGCGAACGTGCAGCGCGTAAAGGGCGTAACCCACAAACTGGTGATGAAATCGAAATCCCAGCAAGTAAAGTTCCAGCATTCAAACCAGGGAAAGCTCTTAAAGATGCTGTGAAATAATACATAAAGGGCGTAAGAGGGTCGCATACTTAGCGACCCTTTTTATATTATCAAATTTATTACTAATACATACACTAGAATGTGTTCATACCATTTCGTCTAATAGAAATGTGATTATTGAGCAGTTTTTTTTGCGTTAAGAACGATTATTATGCTAGAATCATCTTAACTTTGTTATAAACGAGCATTCTTTTAGTGGAAATGATAAAAAGTAATGCTTATATTACATAAAAATAAGAAAGTATAACATTCAGAGATGTTCAGCTTCAGGCACCTTTGATTTAGAATAATTTCTTAATCGGTGGGTGCTATGTGCTTTTCTTATGTTGTTGAATGAAAGCCTTTCATTAGGAGGAGAAATAAATGTCAAAAGTCAATCATGAACAAATTGAACAAGCTGTGCGCTTGATTCTTGAAGCAATCGGAGAAGACCCTAATCGAGAAGGGCTATTAGATACACCTAAACGAGTCGCGAAAATGTATGCGGAAGTTTTTCGTGGTTTAAATCAAGATCCCAAAGAATATTTTGCAACGATTTTTAGTGAAGATCATGAAGAGCTTGTACTAGTTAAGGACATTCCATTCTATTCTATGTGTGAGCATCACCTTGTACCATTTTTCGGTACAGCTCATGTAGCATACATACCGAAAAACGGGAAAGTAACGGGATTAAGTAAGCTTGCACGTGCTGTAGAATCAGTAGCTGCAAGACCACAACTTCAAGAACGTATAACATCAACTGTTGTAGATTCAATTATGGAGACACTGGAACCTCATGGTGCGATGGTCATTGTTGAAGCTGAACATATGTGTATGACAATGCGTGGTGTGAAAAAACCAGGTTCGAAAACTGTTACTTCAGCAGTTAGGGGTATTTTCCAAAATGATGATGTAGCTCGTTCAGAAGTTTTATCACTTATTCGTGCGTAAGTGTGATGCAACCATTGACATTTGTTAGAAGGTGTTAGATAGTTATGGAAGAATGGTAAGAAGATTTTTATTTAATGGTCCCACTTTAATAACGTCTCTTTCAGATATTCTGAAAGTTGGCTTACCCAATCTGGTCATTACTGATGTCTAATATCATATTTGTGCTTCATTGGTTCGATGTTTAGTTTTTGAAGTCGTAGTTTTAGTATCAGTTGTAACATGATATAGAGAACCTATCTAATAAAGTCGTCACTGTCCGTTGTGATCAATTATATATTGAGTAGATCAAATGGTAATAGATAAATGAGTAAAAGTTAATTGTGCGGGAGGGACGGAAGATGACACAACCTTCAAAAGATAGTAACGATTTTTTTGTGATTAAAGCTAAGGAAGACGGAGTGAATGTAATTGGTCTTACACGCGGAGCAGACACGCGTTTTTTTCATTCTGAAAAGTTGGATAAAGGCGAGATTATGATTGCTCAATTTACAGAGCATACTTCAGCTGTCAAGATTCGTGGTAAGGCATTGATTCAAACAGCTCACGGAGAAATGGAAACAGATTAATACAGTTATAGTTGGAACTTGGCATTGGCCAAGTTTTCTTCTATGTTTTTTGATAAGTAATTTTTGGTGCGTTTTTTATATTTAGACTTACAGAACGTTCCATTAATGGATCATGCTATAATATGTGGGGGAAAAGACGGAACCATAGACTGGTGTTGGACAAGGGTGATATGCATGAACAACAGCTACAATGATATCGAACAAATCAAAACTACGATAGAAACGCAATTGAAGCATCCATACTTAATGAAGTTTATTGAACAGCCGGTTATTGATAATGATAAACTCATGCTTCTACATGAAGTGTTAGATGATACAAAGTCTTCTGTTGCAATGAAAAGAGATTATATGGTCTCAACAATGTTAGTTCAAGTTGCACTAGACACACATGAGCAGGTGTTGACATCATCGCTACATAATAATGATGAAGCGATGAAGAGCCGTCAATTAACAGTTTTGGCTGGAGTTTATTATAGTACATTGTACTATCATCTTTTAGCTAAAATAGGTGACGTACCAATGATTCGCAATTTAGCAAAAGGGATTCGTGAAATTAACGAACACAAAATTTCTGTGTACCAAAAAGATTCAGGTGGTATTGAGAATCTAATCAATAGCATTCGTGAAATTGAATCATCATTGATTCAAAAGACTGCTGATTTTCTTAAAGTACCTCATATTAAAAAACTCGCAGCAGAAATGTGTTTATACAAACGTTTAAAGTCTGAACGTGAGTTATTTATAAAACAACGTTTCTCCATATTGTTTGATGCTATAAAAAAAGAAGTAGTTAATGGTGAAAGTTCCATTGCTCGAAATATCGATGAGCAACGAAAGCATCTGCTAAATATTTGCGATTATTATATAGAGCAGACTCAATTGCAAATTGAAAAACAACTCGAACAGTTCGGCTTTAGTGAAGTATTAAGAACGCGAATTAATGAAATGTTATTTCATTATCAATATGTGAAGGAAAAAGTTGTTGAAGAAGGGTGAGGTTATGGGGCGCTCCAAAGAAGAACGCGTGCATAATGTGTTTGAAAGTATTTCAGGAAAATACGATATGATGAACTCAGTCATTAGTTTTCAAAGACACAAATCATGGCGCAAAGATACAATGAAACGGATGAATGTACAACAGGGTAATCATGCACTCGATCTTTGCTGTGGAACAGCTGATTGGACGATATCACTTGCAGAGGCTGTAGGTGCGAATGGACAAGTAACTGGATTAGATTTCAGTAAGAACATGCTTAAGGTTGGCGAAGAGAAAGTTGCAGAACAAGGGTTAACTCAAGTGAAATTGTTTCATGGTAATGCAATGGACTTACCTTTTGAGGATAACTCATTTGATTTTGTAACAATAGGGTTTGGTTTGCGTAATGTACCTGACTATATGCAAGTTCTAAAAGAAATGCACCGTGTTCTTAAACCAGGAGGCAAGGCAGTTTGTTTAGAAACTAGTCAACCGACAGCACTTGGGTTCAAACAGGGTTATTATTTCTATTTTCGATTTATCATGCCGATGCTTGGCAAAGTATTAGCAAAGAGTTATGATGAATATGCTTGGTTACATGAATCAGCAAAAGACTTTCCAGATCAAAAGAAATTAAAGGAAATGTTTCTTAAGGCGGGTTTTGACAGCGTTGATGTGAAAAGTTATACGGGTGGAGTAGCCGCTATGCATATGGGTTATAAAAAATAGTAATGGTTATTTTAAATAATGTTTGAATTTTTTACAGATAGTATTAGATAATATCAATAATGTACGTTAGTAAAGGTGAATTTCATGAAGTTAAAATTGATGTATAACTTCCTACAATCAGATTTAGATATTATTGAACAAGAATTAGAAGATACAATTGCTTCTGAACATCCTCTTCTTCAGCAGGCATCGATGCATCTTCTTAAAGCAGGCGGAAAGCGAATTCGGCCTGTATTTGTCTTGCTAGCAGGAAAGTTCGGTAATTATGACATTGATGTGATGAAGCGAGTTGCTGTCTGTTTGGAGCTTATTCACATGGCATCCCTCGTTCATGATGATGTTATTGATGATGCTGAACTTCGTCGTGGTAAAAAAACGATCAAAGCAAAGTGGGATAATCGTGTTGCAATGTACACTGGTGATTACATATTCGCTCGCTCACTTGAATTGTTAACAATGATAGAAAAACCAGACGCACATCAGATTTTATCTAAGTCTTTAGTTGAAGTTTGTGTTGGTGAAATTGATCAAATTCAAGATAAGTTCAACTGGGATCAAAATCTTAGAACGTATTTACGTCGAATTAAACGGAAGACAGCTTTGCTTATTGCAGTGAGTTGTCAGATTGGAGCAGTTGCATCAGACGCAACTGAAGATATACATAAACAACTTTATAAGTTCGGTTATTATATAGGAATGTCCTATCAGATTATTGATGATATTCTTGATTTTATCGGAACAGAGGAAGAAATCGGTAAACCAGCTGGAAGCGACCTTATGCAAGGTAATATTACGTTACCGGTATTATATGCAATGCGTGACGAGCAATTGAAGCAAAAGATAAAAACGATTTCAGAAGAGAACCGTAAAGAAATTTTATCCTTAGTTATTGAATCAGGTGGTATTGAATATTCAAAAGAAATAAGTGATCGTTATCTTGAAAAAGCACTTGATGTATTAAATGAACTCCCAGATGGTCGTGCTCGTAAGGCATTAAAGGGTATTGCGAAATATATAGGCAAGCGGAAATTTTAAAGACATTGCGATTTTTTCGAAAATTTGATAATATTTGTATGGGTTTTCAAAACCTACATACATAAATTATGAAGTGGAGAGATGGCAATGGAAAAGACGTTTCTAATGGTTAAGCCTGACGGAGTTCAACGTAATCTTATTGGGGAAATTGTTTCTCGATTTGAAAGAAAGGGCTTTCAACTTGCTGGTGCAAAATTAATGACGATTTCTCAAGCTCTAGCTGAAGAGCATTATGGTGAACATAAAGAACGACCTTTCTTCGGAGAGTTAACTGACTTTATTACATCTGGTCCAGTTTTTGCTATGGTATGGCAAGGAGAAGGTGTTATTGCTACAGCACGTCAAATGATGGGTGCTACAAACCCAGCAGACGCTGCTCCAGGTACAATTCGTGGTGATTTCGGTCTAACGGTAGGCAAAAACGTTATTCACGGCTCAGATTCCCCAGGAAGTGCAGAACGTGAAATTGGTTTATTCTTCGAAGAGAATGAACTTAACACATATAATAAACAAATGGATACATGGGTCTACTAATTTCTTGCTCAACCAGTCTTCACCTAGACTGGTTGATTTTTTTATAAATTAATAAATGATTGCATTCAAAGATGTCTAGCCTCCAATTTGATTGAATTAAAGTCATGTCAAATATTAAAGTGTAAATTTCAAACCAAATCTCCCTATGATAATAAGCAATTAGTAATCCATTTTCTCTTTATTTAAGACCGTATGATTGATAATAGAGGATCTTAATGTATAAAGTCCTATGATATTAGAACGAAAATGATTATCACTTTCGTTATTTTGTAAATTTTTTCCTAGCTTATCTGAGTGAAATATGATAAAAAAAGGAACATAAGATATTTGCCGATTAGAGGAGAAACGTATAATGGGAAATGATTATGAAACGTTTGTCAAGAATATCCATAAAAAAACTGGAGTGGACTTGTCATTATATAAAGAAGCACAAATGAAGCGACGGCTTACATCTCTTTATGAAAAGAAGGGTTACAATAATTTTGATTCATATTTTCGCGCAATAGCGAGTGAACGAGATGTACTTGAAGAATTTCTCGACCGTATGACGATTAATGTATCCGAATTCTATCGTAATTATAAGCGATGGGATATACTTGAAAAGAAGATTTTACCGAAGTTACTTGGAAACAACCGTACGTTAAAAATATGGAGTGCTGCTTGTTCGACAGGTGAAGAGCCTTATACAATTGCTATGATCCTGTCAAATTATTTACCGCTTTCACAGGTGAAAATAACTGCTACAGACTTAGATAAAACAGTAATTGAAAGAGCGAAGAGGGCTGTTTATCCTGAACGTTCATTACAAGAAATCCCAGAAAGTATGAAGCGTAAATATTTTAAACAAGAAGGATCACTTTTTTCATTGAGTGATGAAATAAAAAGAACAGTGACATTTAAACAGCATAATTTACTAGCTGATTCATTTGAAAGTAATTATGACTTAATTGTTTGTAGAAATGTATTAATTTATTTTACAGAAGAAGCAAAAGATCTATTATATCACAAATTTAGTAAAGCCCTTCGACCAAATGGAATCTTTTTCGTTGGAAGTACAGAACAAATTTTCAACCCACCAAAATATGGATTTGAAACGGAAGATACGTTTTTTTATCGAAAAGTTTAATGAAATTAGGGTTCATAATAATAATTGGACCCTTTTTCTGTACATATTAATAAAGAACAAGTTACATCAACTAGTATTTCAAAGTTCAAAAAATAAATATAGAGCTACGGATGAATATTATAACGACTTTATTTTATATTAGTTGGAAAATGAATGAATTTGTTGACATATGCTAAAAGTAGATTTAACTTTTTTAGAAGAACTTTAAGCAGACTAGCGACAGAGATTGAACATTATGATATATTTGTACATAAAAGCTTTAAAGAGGTGAAGGAAAGTGAGATATTTAACAGCAGGGGAATCACATGGACCACAATTAACAACAATTTTAGAAGGAATTCCAGCACAACTTTCTCTTAGTGCGGAAGATATTAATACAGATTTGTTACGACGTCAGAAAGGGCATGGTCGTGGACGACGTATGCAAATTGAAACTGATACAGTTGAAATTTTAAGTGGTGTTCGACATGGTAAGACGTTAGGGTCACCGATTACACTCGTAGTCGAGAATAACGATTGGAAACATTGGACGAAAGTAATGGGCATCGAACCACTTACTGATACAGATGAATCAGATATAAAACGTCAAATCACTCGCCCACGTCCAGGACACGCTGATTTAGTTGGTGGCTTTAAATATGGTCACCGCGATCTTAGAAATGTTTTAGAACGTTCTAGTGCACGTGAGACGACTGTACGTGTTGCAGCTGGTGCTGTTGCAAGGAAGTTCTTAAGTGAACTCGGCATTAAGGTAGCTGGGCACGTGTTAGAAATCGGTGGCATTCGTGCTGAAAATGTAGCATATGAAAATATAGAAGACATTAAAGACCGTACTGAAGCATCATCTGTTCGTTGTTTAGATAAGGATGCAGAAGAGAAGATGAAAAAAGCAATCGACGATGCCAAAGAGAATGGCGATTCGATTGGTGGAATCGTAGAAGTTATCGTAGAAGGTGTTCCTGCAGGGTTAGGAAGTTATGTTCAATATGATCGTAAGCTTGATGCAAAAATTGCAGCTGCAATTGTAAGTATTAATGCATTTAAAGGTGTCGAATTTGGGATAGGATTTGATGCAGCTCGTCGTTTCGGAAGTGAAGTACATGATGAAATTTTATGGAGCGAAGAAGAAGGGTATACACGTCGTACAAACAATCTTGGTGGGTTTGAAGGTGGTATGACGACAGGAATGCCAATCGTAGTTCGTGGTGTAATGAAACCAATCCCAACATTGTATAAACCGTTGAAGAGTGTAGATATTGATACGAAAGAGACTTTTGAAGCAAGTATCGAACGTTCTGACAGTTGTGCAGTACCAGCAGCTAGTGTCGTTGCAGAAGCTGTAGTTGCGTGGGAAATTGCTAATGCGATTATTGAACAATTTGGTCATGATCGTATGGACGTTATTAAAGAACGTATTGAGCAGGCAAGTGAAGATGCAAGGAAGTTTTAATAATGGAAAAATTACAGATTGAAACAACTTCTAAATCGTATGAAGTGCTGATTGGGAGTGGACTGCATACGAATGTGGCGCATTATGTTCAAAAACTTGGAAAGTTTTCTTCGGTTTTTGTCATCTCAGATGAAGCTGTTGCACCGTTATATTTAGAGAACGTAAAACAAAGCGTCTCACCGATTGGTACAGTTCACACTTGTGTCGTACCGAAAGGAGAAACTGCAAAATCATTTGACACGTATTATTATTGTCAGACTAAGATGCTTGAAGTAGGTTGTGATCGTAATACACTTGTGCTTGCACTTGGTGGTGGTGCTGTCGGTGATTTAGCAGGATTTGTAGCGGCTACATATATGAGGGGTGTGCCGTTTGTTCAAATGCCAACGACATTATTAGCCCATGACAGTAGTGTCGGCGGGAAAACAGCAATAAACCACCCGTTAGGGAAAAATATGATTGGAGCATTCTATCAGCCAGAAGCTGTGCTGTACGATATTGATTTATTGAACAGCTTACCAGAATCAGAATGGCGATCTGGTTTTGCAGAAGTGATTAAACACGCTCTTATTTGGGATGAACCTTTTTATAAATGGTTGAAAGAGAATATATCTTCATTACAAGACCTGCGTAAAGAAAAGTTAACGTATGCGTTGAAAAAAGGGATATCTGTAAAAGCAGCTGTTGTGAAAGAAGATGAACGTGAATTAGGAATAAGAGCGTATTTGAATTTCGGGCATACGCTCGCACATGCAATTGAAGCACTAGCAGGGTATGGTAAAGTAACACATGGAGATGCAGTTGCTATCGGGATGTTGTTTGCGATTCGTGTAAGTGAAGCTTATTATGAAAAGGATCTTGGCTATGAATCATTTGCGAAGTGGTTTGCACAATATGGGTATCCAACTTATCCAACAAATTATGATAGTGAAACATTAATGAGTTATATGAAAAAGGACAAAAAAGCTCAGTTTGGAAACCTTCGAATGGTACTGATGAAGGAAATTGGTGCTGTCGAAACTGTCCAGCTTTCTGATGAATTTGTATTAGAAAGACTCAATGAAGTTTTTGGAGGTGGCAAAATTGATTAGGGGAGTTCGTGGAGCAACGACGGTTGAGTTAAATGATGCTGATGAAATGATACAATCAACAGCAGAATTATTATCAGAAATGATCAAACGAAATAATATAAATGCAGAGCAAGTTGCTCATGTGTTTATTTCAGTAACAAATGACTTGGATGCGACCTTTCCTGCAAAAGCACTTCGTACATTTTCAGATTGGACATATGTACCTGTCATGTGTATGCAAGAGATTCCTGTAACAAATGCGCTTTCCAAATGTATACGTGTTATGATGAGTGTGAATACAGATCTGTCACAAAAAGAAGTAGAACATGTTTATCTAAGAGAGGCTGTTAAGTTACGTCCTGATTTATCATTGACAAACAAGGAACAATGATTATAAGATATGACATAAGATGAAGCAAAGCACATCGAAATTTGAAGTGAAGTTCTTAGTTGACTTGGTTTCTTAGATTCCTGTTGATGATCAGCTAAGTAAATTACGTAATACAATTATTGAGCTGGATTGGACAATAGTAATGAGCGATTCAATCAGCATAATTGTACAGAATTAGTAGAAATCATTAATAAAATGATTTGTTTTTGAGAGAGTAGAGTGTAGGGCAGTTGAGAATGAGAGTTTAGCTGAGGTGAGAGTAGTTTATAATTGTATAATCCTGCCCTGAACATACACGCAGTTCTCCTGTGTCTGTTTAGGGTTTCGTTTTTTTATTCTCTTAGGAGATGAATGATAAATCAGGATTTACATCATTATTCCTTTTGAAGATGGAATTATTTAGTAGCCTCTAAGCTTCTCGTGCCCAAACAATAATTTGGAGAGGTGAGAACATTGACTTCAACACAATATTCCACATTTTTAGAAACTTCTAATCATTATTTAACCATTCCGGTCGTAGACCATTTCTTTTCAGATACACTAACCCCGATTGAAATTTTTCAATCTTTACAAGATGAAGCGTGTTATTTACTCGAAAGTAAGGACGAGCTATCTACGTGGTCACGTTATTCATTTATAGGATTGAACCCATTTCTCATTTTGTTCGAAGAAGACGGACGTTTTATCGCAACTATGAAGGATGAACAAATCGCAAATACAACTACTTTGCAAGATGCGTATACAACAGTTATTAAAAAGCTCAAAGTAAAGGTTCCAGAGCTTGAGTTACCTTTTTCAGGAGGAGCAGTAGGGTATATTGGTTATGATGCGATTTCATTGTTTGAAAAGGTATCACCACATCCAAAGGATACAGCACAAAATAAGCGAGTATATCTTCAATTTTGTGAAACAATTCTTGCTTTTGATCATGTTAAGAAAGAATTGTCGTTAGTACACTATATTCGACTAGCTGGAGATGAAGGCGAAGCTGAGAAAGAGAACTACTTCCATGAAGCAAAACAGAAAATAGCAAGCCTGATTGAAAAAATCGAACAGTCGCCTCGTCTACCTTCTGTGCAACATGCTATGCCAGCGATAGAGGAAGATGCTTTTAATGGCGTTCGTTCAAATTATGAGAAAGAGCAATTCTTAAAAGATGTAGAACGAATCAAAGAGTATATATTAGCTGGAGATGTTTTTCAAACAGTTCTTTCACAACGATTTAGTAAAGAAGTTACGGTCTCTGGATTTGAACTATACCGTATGTTACGGATGGTAAACCCATCACCATACTTGTTTTATTTAAAGGCAGACAATAAAGAATATATTGGGAGTTCTCCTGAGAGACTAATTCAAATACAAGATAAACACCTTGAAATTCACCCGATTGCAGGTACGCGCCGACGCGGAGCAAACTCAGATGAAGATCGAGCACTAGGTGAAAACTTACTCCAAGATGAAAAGGAACGTGCCGAGCATTACATGTTGGTTGACCTAGCACGTAACGATATTGGTAGAGTAGCGAATTATGGTAGTGTCGAAACACCTGTCTTAATGGAGTTAACATACTTTTCACACGTTATGCACTTAATTTCCAAAGTAACAGGAACACTTAACGAAGAAGTATCTCCGTTAGATGCATTAATTTCTGCATTTCCTGCAGGTACAGTGTCTGGGGCTCCTAAGATTAGAGCAATGGAAATCTTGAATGAGTTAGAACCAACAGTTCGTCAAGCATATGCAGGTGCTATATGTTATATCGGCTTTGATGGTAACATTGATTCATGTATAACAATTCGAACGATGACGAAGGAAGGAAGTACAGTACATGTACAAGCAGGAGCTGGAATAGTTGCTGATTCAGTACCTGAAAATGAATTCGAAGAAACTCAAAATAAAGCGCGAGCGTTATTAGCGACGATACAACAAGCAGAGAGAATGTTTTCAACTAAGGGAGGTCGTGTTCGTGGTTAAAGACATATTGCGAAAGTGCTCTGAAGGTTACACGTTATCAGCAGTGGAAGCTGAAGAGGTTATGCAAGAAGTAATGCAAGGTAAAGTAGGGGATATTGAACTAGCGTCACTGTTATCCATTATGCGTATACGTGGCGAAACAGCCAATGAACTGACAGGGTTTGTAACTGCAATGCGAGATAATATGAATAAACTTTCTTATGATTCACCAGTGTTTGATACTTGTGGAACAGGTGGCGATGGTGCTTCAACATTCAATATTTCGACTGCAACGGCGATTGTATTGGCATCATTAGAAGTTAAGGTTGCAAAACATGGTAACCGTTCTGTTTCATCTAAGAGCGGCAGTGCGGACGTATTAGAGAAGATTGGGATCCCACTTCAACAAACAGAAGAAGAAGGGATACACTCACTTGAACATCATCATATGACGTTTTTATTCGCACCAACATATCACTCAGCAATGAAGCATGCGGCGAATGTTAGAAGAACACTTGGGTTTCGGACTATCTTTAATATTTTAGGACCGCTTGCAAATCCTGCTGGAAGTAAGAGACAAATTATAGGGGTATTTAATATACATTACGCACGATTAATGGCTGAAACGCTCTTAAGATTAGGTTCAGAGCATGTCTTATTAGTAAGCAGTCATGACGGTTTAGATGAATTCTCAATTGCTAGTGAGACAGATGTGGTTGAGTTGAAAAATGGTTCGATTCAGGAATATACACTTTCTCCTGAAGATGTAGGACTAGACAAACTGTCACTTGAAGATACGAAAGTTACGTCAGTTGATGAGAGTGTAGAAGTGTTTGAAGCAGTATTAAAAGGTGAAAGCAATGAAGCATCACAACAAATTCTTTATTATAATGCAGGTGCTGCTCTGTATGCAGCGGGTCGTGCGAAAACAATTGCTGAAGGAGTTCAGTTAGCAAAACAAGCCGTTCAAACAGGTTTGACTGCACAAAAATTAGCTGATTTAAAAGGAGTTGAAACACATGCTTGATCGAATTCATGAAACGAAAAAAGAAGAAGTGGCTCGGATAAAAATGCCTGATATGATTGAAATTCCACGTTACTCCTTTTATGAAGCATTAAAAAAACCTAATCGATCACTTGCGTTGATTGCAGAGGTGAAAAAAGCTTCACCATCAAAAGGAATTATTCGTGAAAACTTTCATCCAGAAATGATTGCAACTGCTTATCGAGAAGCGAACGCAGACGCAATCTCGGTGTTAACTGATGAAATGTACTTTAAAGGCAAACGTGAATATTTACCGATCGTTAAGAAAAAAGCTGAACGACCAGTACTGCGTAAAGATTTTATCATTGATGAAATACAAATAGAAGAGAGCATTCGTCTCGGAGCAGATGCTATTTTACTCATTACTGAAATGATTGGTGCTGAAAAACTAGAAGAGTTCTATCATCTTGCATCTGAGAAAGGGTTGGATTGTGTCGTAGAGGTCCATGATTCTCAAGCGCTAGAAAGTGTGTTAAAGCGATTTACACCTAAAATAGTAGGGATTAATAATCGTAATCTAAAGACATTTGAAACGTCTCTATCACATACTGAATCAATCGCAAAACTTGTACCGAATGAATCAATCTTCATTAGTGAAAGTGGGATTCATAGTAGTGAGGATCTGTTACGCGTAAAAAAAGCTGGGGCACAAGGTATTCTCATCGGTGAAGGTTTCATGCGTCATGATGATGTGGCTGGAGCAGTTCAATCTATGTTTGCTGGTTTTGAACGGGAGCATATAAGATGAATATAAAAGTATGTGGGCATCAATCATTACAAGATGTAGAAACGACTTTAAAAACAGATATAGGCTATCTTGGATTCATCTTTGCGCCTAGCAAACGAAGAGTGCAAGCTGAGCAAGTTCGTGAATGGATTGATTCAGTAGATATAAAAGAAAAGAAACTTGTTGGTGTTTTTGTGAACGCTAGTTTCGAAGAAATTGCGGACATTCTTAAAGTTGTTCCGTTAGATGTCATTCAATGTCACGGAACAGAAAGCCCAGCATATATTCTTACTCTTAAGCAGATGACAAATTGTGAGATTTGGAAAGCAATTCATCATGAGCCATCAGCAGTTGAGCGTATGAAAACTTATGAGAATACAGTTGAAGGGTACGTAATTGATGCAAAGGTTTCTGGTCAATGGGGTGGAACAGGTCAAACGTTTGCTTGGGAGTATATCCCACAATATATTGAAGAAGCTAAACGACAAGGTGCAGAGTGCTACATTGCAGGTGGTGTGAACGTAGATACAATTGATCAATTACTCACATACTCACCATCAGCAATTGATATAGCAAGCGGTAGTGAAACAAATGGAGTGAAAGACTTAGCTAAAATTAAAACAATAGAGGATAAGGTGATAAGTTATGTTACAGCAAGTTCCAGATGAGCGAGGTAGATTTGGAGATTTTGGTGGGAAATTTGTACCTGAGACATTAATGGCACCTCTTGAAGAACTTGAAGCAGCACTTGATGAAGCGATGAATGATCCTGAGTTTGTTAAACTATATCATTCGGTATTACGTGAATATGGTGGTCGTGAGACAGCATTAACGTATGCAGAAAATGCAACGAATGCACTTGGTGGTGCGAAAATATATTTGAAACGTGAAGATCTCAATCATACGGGTGCACATAAGCTTAATAATGCGATTGGACAGGCACTTTTGGCTAAACGAATGGGTAAAAAGAAGTTGATTGCCGAAACAGGAGCTGGACAACATGGTGTTGCAACAGCAACAGTAGCGGCACATTTTAATATGACATGTAAAGTATTTATGGGCGAAGAAGATATGGAGCGTCAAGCGTTGAATGTATTTCGCATGCGTTTGTTAGGAGCAGAAGTTATCCCTGCAACGAGTGGAAACAAGACGTTGAAGGATGCAACAAATGAAGCGATTCGTTATTGGGTTCAGCATTGTGAAGATCATTTTTATCTAATTGGTTCTGTTGTTGGCCCACATCCTTATCCTAAAATGGTCCGCAATTTCCAACGCGTCATTGGCGATGAAGCGAAAGCTCAATTTGTGGAGAAGACAGGCAAGCTACCTGATATTGTAACGGCGTGTGTAGGTGGTGGAAGTAATGCGATTGGAATGTTCTATCCGTTTTTACAAGATGATGTGAAACTTATTGGGGTAGAGGCAGGAGGAAAAGGTGTTGAAACTCCATTGCATGCAGCAACATTAGAGAAAGGTACACGAGGAGTTATTCACGGTTCATTGACATATTTGATTCAAGATGAGCATGGACAAATTATAGAACCATACTCAATTTCTGCAGGACTAGATTATCCAGGTATTGGACCTGAGCATGCATATTTGAAAGAAACTGAACGAGTTATTTATGAAAGTGTGACAGATGCGGAAGCGATTGATGCATTCAAATTCCTTTCACGTAAAGAAGGTATTATTCCTGCTATAGAGTCATCACATGCTTTAGCTAAGGCATTCTCATTAGCGAAACAACTTGATTCAGATAAAACAATTCTTGTCTGCTTATCAGGACGTGGTGATAAAGACGTACAGGCCTTAATGAAACATATTGAAGGAGGGAATGAATAAAGTGGAAACATCATTTCAACAACGTCTAGTGAAACAAAATAATTTATTTATTCCATTTATTATGGCAGGGGACCCAAGTGAAGAAGCAACGGTTGACCTTGCAGTTATGCTACAAGAAGAAGGAGCGGATATATTAGAATTAGGTGTTCCATATTCTGATCCACTTGCAGACGGCCCTGTTATTCAGCAAAGTGCAAAACGAGCCTTATCTGGTGGAATGAATATTCGTCGTGCAATTGAACTTGTGCCTAAAATGAGACAAAAAGGAGTAAAAATTCCCATTGTTCTCTTTACGTATTATAATCCTGTGCTACAATTAGAAAAAGATTTCTTTTTCGCTTTACTGCAACAAAATGAGGTGGATGGCCTGTTAATCCCTGATTTGCCTCATGAGGAAAGTGAAGAAATGAGGCAGGACTGTAAGGATAATGGAATTGAGCTGATCTCACTTGTTGCACCAACTTCACAAAAGCGCATAGAACGAATTGCTAGTGAAGCTAGAGGGTTCGTCTATTGTGTTTCCTCGCTTGGAGTAACTGGTGAACGTAAAGCTCTTGATCCTCGTGTTTATGACTTTTTAGAGCAAGTTCGTCATCATAGTAACGTTCCTGTTGCAGTAGGGTTTGGTATTTCGAGCTATGCTCAAATTGAGGAATTGTCACCACATTGTGATGGAATTATTATCGGAAGTGCCATAGTCCGTAAAATAGAAGAGCAAGCAGCAAATTTGAAATCTGAAACAAATAGACAAACGGGTGTTCAGGCTGTTAAGGAAGCCGTACAAAATATGTTGAAACATCCACAGAACACTTAGAAAAATGAGGTGGAAGTAATGGAATATCGCATAAAGCAAGAGCTTAAAGGGTTAACGCCTTATAAGCCAGGTAAACCTATTGATGAAGTAAAACGTGAATTAGGTCTTGAGAAGGTTACAAAACTAGCATCTAATGAAAATCCATTTGGTTGTTCAGAGTATGCAAAGCAAGCAATTACACAATCTTTAGATGAATTAGCAATCTACCCTGATGGCTATTCAGCGGACCTGCGTAACAAAGTCGCGAAATCTTTGAATATAAATGAGTCTCAGCTTATTTTTGGAAACGGATCAGACGAAGTTATTCAAATCCTTTGTCGCGCTGTTTTACAGAAAGGTACAAATATGGTTAGTGCGAATCCAACTTTCCCTCAATATCGTCATAATGCAGTGATTGAAGGAGCAGAAATTAGAGAAATTGATAATATTGATGGAGCCCATAATCTTGAAGGAATGCTTCAAGCGATTGATTCAGAAACTCGTATCGTTTGGGTATGTACTCCGAATAACCCAACGGGTAATTATATCAATGAACAAACGTTATATAAGTTCATTACACGTGTACCGAAAGAAGTACTTGTCGTAGTTGATGAAGCTTACTTTGAATATGTTGTAGCAGATGATTATCCTGATACGACTAAATGGTTAAATGAATTTGACAATTTACTAATTTTACGAACTTTTTCTAAAGCATATGGCTTAGCAGGACTTCGAATTGGTTATGGTATGGCAAATGAACAGCTTATTCAAGCGATTGAACCTGCAAGAGAACCATTTAATACATCAAGTATTGCACAAGCTGCGGCAATTGCTGCAATAGATGACACAGGTTTTATCGAGAAGTGTCGCATAGCGAATCGGTCAGGTATGGCTCAATTTGAATCATTTTGTCATTCAGCTGGTTTAACGTATTATCCTTCACAAGCAAACTTTATTTTAATTGATTTTGAAGTAAGTGGCGACATTGTTTTTGATTACTTACTTCGTAACGGATTTATCGTTCGTTCTGGTGAAGCGTTAGGATATCCGACAAGTGTACGTATTACAGTAGGTAGCAAAGAGCAAAATGAAGAAATTATTAACATCTTAACTGCTTTTTTGAAAGAACAACGTTAGGAGGAAATACGGTGTCACATAAAGTCTTTGTGATCGGACTTGGTTTGATTGGTGGTTCGATTGCACTTGCAATCAAGAGAGAGCATACCGATATAGAAATTATTGGATTTGATGTACATCATGAACAAGTCCGAATGGCTTCTTCATTGCACATTATCGACAGCCAAGCTGTTTCTATAAAAGATGGAGCAGAAGAGGCAGATACGATCATTATTTCTGCACCTGTAACTCAAACCGAGAAAATTATAGAACAGCTTGTCACATATAACTTAAAACCATCAGTTATTGTTACTGATGTTGGCAGTACGAAGCAGCGTGTTGTGGAAAAGGCAGAAGGTCTTATTTCCCGTGGTATAACATTTATAGGTGGGCATCCAATGGCGGGTTCTCATAAAAGTGGTGCTGTAGCGGCTAGAGCACATTTATTTGAGAATGCCTTTTATATTTTTACACCGAGTGAGGAAACTCCTCGAGAGAAGGTAGATTCATTACAGAATTTACTAAAGGGAACGAAAGCAACTTTTGTTGAAATGTCTCCTCATGAGCATGATACGATTGCTGGCGCAATTAGTCATTTTCCTCACATTGTTGCAGCAGGGCTTGTTCATCAAGTAGCAGATCTAGAGAATCAGTTCCCGTCAGTTTTCAATCTTGCAGCAGGTGGATTTCGTGATATTACACGGATAGCATCAGGTAGTCCAATTATGTGGAGAGATATTTTATTACATAATAAAGATACGATGCTTCATTTGATTGAGAAGTGGCAAACAGAAATGAATAATGTAAAAGAAATGATCACACATCTAGACAGTGACGGAATCTACAACTATTTTGAAAAGGCAAAGTCTTATCGAGATGACTTACCACAAAAACAGCGCGGTGCACTTCCTTCATTGTATGACCTCTATGTAGATGTACCGGATCATCCTGGAGCAATTAGTGATGTAACAGGCATTCTAGCACAGGCAAAGATTAGTATCACCAATATTCGAATCATTGAGGTTAGAGAAGATATTTTTGGTGTGTTACGTTTAAGTTTTCGAAATGAAGCAGATCGAGAAAAAGCAAATGTTGTATTAAAAGATCAGAACTATGACACATATGAGATGACATAATTTATATGTTTGTAAGAGCATATACTAGGAAAAAAGGAAGTGACACAACGTGGAGAAACGTCTGCATGCACAAACAAAAGGGTTACGAGGAACAATTGAAATCCCAGGAGATAAATCTATTTCACACCGAGCAGTAATGTTTGGAGCGCTTGCAGAGGGGCGAACGACAATCACAAATTTCTTAGAAGGTGAAGATTGTTTAAGTACAATTTCGTGTTTTCAAGAAATGGGTGTTAAGATTGAACGAACAGAAGAAAAAGTGATTGTGGAAGGTGCTGGTACAAACGGTTTACTTGAGCCTAGACGTGTACTTGACGTAGGTAATTCTGGAACAACGACAAGGCTTATGCTCGGTATTTTGGCAGCCCAACCGTTCCATGCAGTCGTAGTTGGAGATGATTCGATTGCGAAGCGACCGATGGATCGAGTAACGATTCCACTTCGTCAGATGGGTGCAGTGATCGATGGAAGGGATAATGGTAGGTTTACTCCTTTATCAATACGTGGTGGTGACTTAAATCCATTAGAATATGTTTCACCTGTTGCAAGTGCTCAAGTGAAATCGTGTGTGTTATTGGCAGGATTAGGTGCTAATGGTGTAACCTCTATTACTGAACCACACTTATCAAGAGATCATACAGAGAGAATGTTACAAGCATTTGGAGTTGAGCTTGTACGGGATGGATTGACTGTATCAATTGCAGGTGGCCAACAATTAAAGGCTACAGATGTTCATGTTCCAGGTGACATATCGTCAGCGGCGTTCTTTTTAGTTGCTGGAGCGATTGTACCGAATAGCGAGCTTACATTGAAAAATGTCGGAATGAACCCAACACGCACAGGGATTATCGATGTGTTACAAGCGATGGGAGCAGATTTGACAATTGAAAATGAACGAGTAGAAAATGAAGAACCAGTAGCAGATTTGATTATCAAAACTTCAAATTTGAAGGCAATCGAAATTGGTGGGGCATTGATTCCTAGGCTTATTGATGAAATTCCAATTATAGCGTTGCTTGCTACACAAGCTGAAGGTACGACAGTAATAAAAGATGCTGAAGAATTGAAAGTTAAGGAAACAAATCGAATTGATACTGTTGTTGAACAGTTGAACGAGCTTGGTGTTCATATTGAAGCACGTGAGGACGGTATGATTATTAAAGGGAAACAACGTTTAAATGGTGGCACAGTTGATAGTTGTGGTGATCACCGCATAGGTATGATGCTTGCCATTGCATCATGTTTAACTGGTGAAGAAGTAGTAATACAACGTGCGGATGCCATCAATGTATCGTATCCGATGTTTTTTGAACATATGAATAAAAGTAACGTTAAATAGGGGCAATCCAGAACAGTCAATTTAATTGACTTTCTGGAGCCCTTTTTATATTAACTTGTCACAATACGAGAAATCTAGAGACACTTATCTCTCCTATTACTTCGGTGAATGATGGATAGTTAATTGTTTACAATTTTGAATGAGCGTAATTGTTTTAAATCTACTAATTATCGTTCATAGATTGTCCATTAATCGCATAGCTTTAAAAAAAGATAGCTAGTTTTAGGAGGCGATGGTGTGGCATACATCATTGATAATGGATGGTATGAAGGTTACGAAGGACCGAAGCGAAGTAGCTACATAATTGAAGAAAAGAAGATTGCATATGTAGGAAAGAGGTTGTCAAAAATATCTTATATGAGAATGGACATATCCCCATATTTCATCTCCTCAGGTCGAATCTATGTGCATACCCAAAAAGAATTTTATACACCTACAAAAGAAAAAGAACGAGAGTTAATACAGCTAGGCTACACGACGGTAGTACTGCCTCTATGGATTTCTTCATTTAAAAAATTACAGTATGAACTGAAGAAGGCAGCACACTGCATGATTAATAGCACGCTAGATTACTTAATTGGAGTTTATATCCCCTTTCATTTACTTACTCCAGCTTTTATTCGAACTTGTAGAAGATTTAATGTACCATTTATCTGTGTTGATATAACAATGGATACAGCATTTGAGAATAGTGCTTGGGGTTGGTTACGTCAAGCAAACTTTCCTAATCCAATTCCACTTTATCCTGTGTGGAATGGTATAGAAGAACGTGAACATGATGTTGTTAAAAAAAGGTGGAGTGAGATCTTACGTGACCACCATCTACCTACGGTAAATAATATCTTGAACGAAAAAAAAGATTTACATGAAGATGCAGTTATGCAAATTGGCTTATATCCAATTAAAGGAGCTTTACTCGTTGGAAGTGATCTTGATTATGCACTATATGACAGATTAGTTGATGAACAAGGAAAGATTCTCTATGATAGTACTAAGCCGAAGTTAGTTGTATTAAGAGAAAAAGTATTAATGGCAGGTGAAAACACTTTTCTTCAACCAGGTTTCGGTAGAAAAATAGATATTTCAATTGCAGGCAGGTTTTCATCGTTACATACTTTGCCATAATGATAGAAATGATTGATTGAAGGAGTCGGAATATATGAGTGTCCTAACAGAGCTTGAACAAGCGATTCAATTAGTTGAGAATGGAGAAGTTGAATCAGGTTTACAGAAAATAAATGATATAAAAGAAAAGGCAAATCATGCAGAGAAACATGAAATTGCAGAATTGTATATTAAATGGGGATTGTTAGATGAAGCGAAGGTACTTATTGACGAATTAGTGTTGTTATATCCTGATGAAGGTCAATTGTATATCGACAGAGCGGAAATTGCGATTGATTTAGAAGAAGAAGAAGAAGCACTTGAGTATTTATTAGAGGTAAAAGAAGAAGATACAGCATATGTGCAAGCATTATTTCTGATGGCAGATTTGTATCAAATGCAAGGGTTAGATGAGGTGGCTGAACAAAAGCTCTTAGAAGCAAAGAAAAAGGCACCTAATGAGGTTATAGTTGATTTTGGCTTAGGTGAGTTTTATTTATCTCGAGGAGATTATAATAAGTCAATCCCGTATTATGAACGAGTATTAAAAGAAAAAGAAGACATTGGTAATACAAACGTACACCTTTGTCTAGCTGAAGCGCTAAGTACTGTTGGAAAGTTTGAAGAGGCTCTTGAACATTATGAAAAGGGATTAACGAATAGAACAGAAATACATGCTCTCTTCGGATTTGGATTTTCAGCATATCAAATAGGAGAATATGGTCTAGCGATTGCAAAATGGAAAGAGCTATTAGAGCTTGATCAAGATTATCCATCTTTATATTTATATTTGACACATGCCTATGAGAATGAAGAAATGTTAGAGGAAGCGCTAAACACAGCTAAGAAAGGTTTAGCAGTAGATGAGTTGAATAAAGAATTACTTCTTGCAGCAGGTAAATTGGCGATTAAACGTCAAATACCAGAAGAAGCAGAAAAGTATTTGCGTGATGCAGTGTCAATTGATCCAGGATATGTTGAAGCGGTCGTAACTTTATCGAAATTCTTCATACAGCAAGAGCGTTTTGAAGATATGGTTGATTTATTAGAGCATGTCATTCAATTTGGTGAATATGACCCTCAATTTGAGTGGGACTTAGCATTTGCAAAAAATGAATTAGAAATATATTCGGATGCATTAAAACACTATGAAAACGCATATACTGCTCTTAAGAACAATCCAACATTCTTGGAAGAATACGGGAAGTTTATGCTTGAAGAAGGACAGCATGAAAAAGCTAAAGAAGCTTTTGAATTGGCAGTGAAAATTGACGGTTCACTTGTTCATCTACAAGAGGAGTTGTTAAGACTTGAAGATAGGACATAACGATGAAATAATTATCTTATAGAAGGAATTGTACTTATTTTCAACGAATATATAAATTAATTATCACCTAATAAATGTAATATAATTGAATTAGAACTAGTTATTGCATATCGATAAGGTACCATTTAATGAAAGTGTCTTTAGTGAATAGAGAGAAAATGGACTTCTTCGTAGAGGAGGGAGAGAGATGACCACCCCTGTATCGGTGAGCGAAAAAAAGGATTTTGTACGCTGGTTTTTAAATCATTTTCAATTAAAAAGACGTGAAGGTGTTTGGATTTTAAATTATTTAATGAGCCATGATCAGTTAATGGAGAAGGTGCACTTTGTTGAACAAGCACAGCATTGCCCTCGTGGGATCATCATGTCAACACATTGTGTCGATGAAATTCCATTTCGTTTTTATAAAGAAAATATAATGACAACAGATGCAGAGAAGTCATTTCATGATATTCGGCTTAATCGAGAACAAGATATATATATTCAATTAAATTTTAGAGGTGCAATGACAACAACAAAATATGTTGCTGTTTTAGAGGAAAATAATTTTATACCAGAGCATTTAAAAATTAATGTGCATGACCAACATCTTGCTGAACGTTTTTTAAATGAAGCTGTAATCTCTTTTCAAAAAGAAAAACTTGTAACAGAAATTGATAAAGCATTAGATGAGCATAACGAAGAGGCGTTTTATTCCTTGAGTAAACAATTGAATGAACTCATTAGAAAAAACTGAATTCCCAGATTGGGTAATTTCAGTTTTTTCTATTGTATTCACTTTACTGACAGTGGAATTCCATGTTTTAATGAAAGAGATTGTAAGGAGGTGAAAGCGTTGAAATGGACGACAGAGGATATTGATATGTATTTCAAAGCGAAAGAATATGTCGATACAGCAGTCGTATTACTTATCCCAATTAATTGGCAAGATAAAATTAAGTCATCGGTAGCAGGAAACGAATTTTTACAATTGATAACAGCAGAACTAGAACGCCAATTTAAAGGGAGAATCATTGTTTTCCCATCTTTTACATATTTGAGTTCTGAAGTAATAGAGCCTCGAATTGAAAGACTTATAGCATGGACAAGCGAATTACAGGATAACGGTTTACCAAATGTCTTTTACTTAACATGTGATATTAATTGGAAAGAACATGAAATGAAACTTGGAGGAGAGCTGCTTTGGCTACCGGCTTTGCCATTAGAACATGTCGAGGGGAAAGCAAAGCAAAAGATGCTTCAAGACCAAGTGGAACAATTAATGCCAGTATTTATGAACAGATGGAAAAATACTCAAAAAGACACATAGTTGACACCATTTGTATAGGTGTGTTGTTGACCAATATAGAACTTTACGCTATCATAAGTATGTCCTAGTTCTATATGTGTGTTATATAAAAGCCTGGAGAGGCGATTTCACGATAGAGGGGGGTAGAAGATGAGCGATAAAAGCCGTGTATCCAGACGTCAATTTTTAAATTATACATTAACTGGCGTTGGAGGATTTATGGCAGCGGGTATGTTAGCACCAATGGTTCGTTTTGCTGTAGACCCGTTGCTAAAAGAGACAGCAGAAGGGGAATTTGTTGCAGTTACATCAATTGATGAAATCACAAATGAACCAAAACGATTTGACTTTAAAGTTAAGGTCGTTGATGCATGGTATGAATCAGAAGAAGCACGTTCGGCATGGGTTTTCCGCCAAGATAACGGTGAGATTCTAGCAATGTCACCTGTATGTACCCATCTTGGTTGTACAGTAAACTGGGCACCAGAGGGACGCCCTCAAAATGAGTTTTTCTGTCCATGTCATGATGGCCGTTATGAGAAGAACGGTGTCAACATTAAGGGTACACCACCGACACGACCACTTGATGTATATGATCACAAAGTGGAAGACGGTAAACTATACTTAGGGAAAGCCAAAGTGCGAGAGGGGGCGTAATGAATGCTCAATAAGATTTATGATTGGGTTGATGAGCGTTTGGATATTACACCACTATGGCGTGATATCGCAGACCATGAAGTACCCGAGCATGTTAACCCAGCGCACCATTTCTCGGCGTTCGTTTATTGTTTCGGCGGATTAACATTCTTTGTTACCGTCATTCAAGTACTTTCTGGTATGTTCTTAACAATGTATTACGTACCAGATATTAAAAATGCATGGGAATCGGTGTATTATTTACAAAATGAAGTGGCGTTTGGACAAATAGTTCGCGGTATGCACCATTGGGGAGCCAGCTTAGTAATTGTAATGATGTTTTTACATACATTACGTGTATTCTTCCAAGGCGCATATAAGAAGCCACGTGAATTAAACTGGGTTGTAGGAGTACTTATTTTCTTCGTAATGCTTGGACTTGGATTTACAGGTTATCTATTACCTTGGGATATGAAGGCGCTGTTTGCAACAAAGGTAGGTTTGCAAATTGCAGAAGCGACACCGGTTATTGGTACCGCAGTAAAAACATTACTTGCTGGTGATCCTGAAATCGTCGGTGCGCAAACATTGACTCGTTTCTTTGCGATTCATGTATTCTTCCTGCCTGCGGCGTTATTCGGACTTATGGCAGCTCACTTCTTAATGATCCGAAAACAAGGTATATCAGGACCACTATAAGAAAGCGTTTTTGTTCAAAGGAGGGAAGAAAATGCATCGCGGGAAAGGTATGAAATTTGTAGGGGATTCACGTGTTTCAGCTGAAAAGAAGCCGAATATCCCGAAAGATTACTCAGAATATCCAGGTAAAACTGAAGCGTTCTGGCCAAACTTCTTGTTAAAAGAGTGGATGGTAGGTGCTGTCTTCTTAGTTGGTTATTTAAGTTTGACTGTTGCTCATCCATCACCGCTTGAACGTATGGCAGATCCAACAGATGCAGGCTATATTCCACTGCCAGACTGGTATTTCTTATTCTTATACCAATTGTTAAAGTATGAATTTGCATCTGGTCCATACACAGTGATGGGGGCATTAATTATGCCGGGATTAGCGTTTGGTGCATTACTACTAGCCCCGTGGTTAGATAATGGTCCAGAGCGTCGTCCAACAAGACGTCCGATTGCTGTTAGTTTAATGCTATTAGGTGTAGCAGCTACAATTTTCCTTACTTGGGAATCTGTTGTGAACCATGACTGGGAAGCTGCAGCTAAGCAAGGTGCAATTGTTGCAGAAGCAGAAATTGATAAAGAGTCTGAAGGTTATCAGATATATGCAACACAAAGCTGTATTAATTGTCACGGTGAAACTTTAGCTGGTGGACCTGCTGCGCCTGGCTTAGTAGGTACTGGTTTAACACCTGATGATGTTAAAAACATCGTTATTAATGGTCAAGGTAATATGCCTGCTGGCCAATTTAATGGAACTGATGAAGAGCTACAAAAGCTTGCAGAATTTATTTCTACTCTTGAATAATATTTCATAAAAAAGCTGACTCTCGTAGTCAGCTTTTTCTTCTATGTCTAATGAATGAGAAACATGGATATGACTAACATAAAAGTGTTTCTTTAACAGAAGGAAAGTGAGGGGAAACAATGAAATTAATTATCCAAATATTAGGACAACGATCGATTATGAGTGGTTTACTCATAGTTAACATTATTGGAACAATTTATGGATATATATGGTATGGTTGGCAATTGAAAGATACTCCAGCACATTTTTTAATTTTTGTACCTGATAGTCCAACTGCAAGCTTATTTTTTGTATTTGTTCTCATAGCATTTCTGTTAAAAAAGAATTGGCCATTATTAGAGTCATTAGCGATTATTACGCTTTTTAAATATGGAATTTGGGCAGTAGTTATGAACTTACTAGTCCTAATTGTAACGGGTGAACTTGGTTGGCAAGGTTATATGTTAATAGCATCTCATTTTGCTATGGCGGTTCAAGGATTACTTTATTCACCATATTATCGTATGAAGATTTCACATCTTGTCATTGGAGCGATATGGACATTACACAATGATGTAATTGACTACGTATTCGGACAAATGCCTCGTTATCATGTTTTGGCTGATTATAGTAATCAAATAGGTTATTTTACATTTTGGTTAAGTTTATTGTCGATCTATCTCGCCTATCGTTTTGGTGTGAAAAACCAATCATTTCAATTAGAGGCACCATCTAAAGTATATTAAATTGGTCTAATCTTTCAAATTCCCTCATAAATTGTAATAGAAATTGAGGGAGGGACAAGTTATGCAATGGAAGATGATCATTATTTTTTTCTTTACGTTGTTCTTTATACATACATATGAAGTAAGTGCAGACCAGTGGAGTGATGTTGAAAAAAAGGTCGAGCGTGCATTACAGTTAACAAAACAAGGTGATTATGATTTAGCTATTAAATATATGGAACAATTTTCTGGTGAATTTCTGCAATTACAATTTTCAGATAAGTCATTAGAAACAGAGCAAATCCAAGTTTTAAACACGAGTTATCAAGAGGCTCGTCATGCACTTATAGCGAATGATCTTTCACAAGAAAAACGTGTGAAATATATTTTACAATTTCGGTTAGCTTTAGATGCAGTTAAAAGTACGCATCAACCATTGTGGACGGAGTTGGAGCAATCGATTACGACAACTTTTCAAGACCTAAAAGAAGCCTCTAATAACAACCAATCAGGGTTTCGAAGTTCGTATGATGAGTTTCGTGAAACATATGCCCTCATTTATCCTAGCCTTGTCATTGATCGTTCTCAGGAACAATTGCTCGTTGTCAATCAATCATTAGCAGATATTGATGTTGCAATACGAACTGGTGGACAAGTTACTTTGGAAGAAGTACATAGGCTTGAATTAGCGATTATGGCACTATTTGATGAAGAAGAACTTATTGCACAATCTTCCCTCATATGGCTAAGTGTAATGATCGGTAGTATGATTATGTTTACATTATTTTATGTTGCATGGCGAAAATATAATGGTGAGAAGAAGGGGATTATTGTTTGATATTTTAGACTATTAAAAATCGTGTAAAGTGCAAAATAATTGACAGATTGTTTCGATTTGAAATAAGATAATATTAAGAAATTATTTTTTGGAGGAATGTTTGAAATGGGTTTTATTGTTTATTTTGCGTTAATTATCCTTATTCCGCTGTTTGCGCAAATGAAGGTGAAAAACGCATATAAAAAATATTCACAAGTTCCGTCATCCTCAGGTATGAGGGGTGCAGAAGTTGCTCGTCGTATTCTTGATGATAATGGATTATATAATGTAAAAGTAGAAGAAACACACGGGATGTTAACGGATCATTATGATCCAAGATCAAAAGTAATTCGATTATCATCACAAAATTACCATGGCACATCAATTGCTGGCGCAGCGGTTGCAGCACATGAAGTTGGACATGCAATTCAAGACGATAATTCTTATGCGCCATTACGTTTCCGTCATGCACTCGTACCAGTAGCCAACTTAGGATCGAATTTTTCATGGATATTAATATTAGCGGGTATTTTTGCTCAAATCTCTGGTTTAATTTTACTAGGGATTGTGTTTATGGCGGCGGCTGTATTGTTCCAATTAGTGACATTGCCAGTCGAGTTTAATGCTTCGAATCGTGCGATGGACCAAGTCGTATCTTTAGGTATTATTCGAAATGATGAAGAACGTGAAACGAAAAAGGTACTTGATGCTGCTGCATTAACATATGTTGCAGCTGCGTTAGTAGCAGTTCTAGAGTTAGTTCGATTAGTTTTAATTTACACAGGTATGACAAACGAAGAATAATAATAAGAATAGTCCTACAGCTTCTTATTTAGTTGCTGTAGGACTATCTTTTTGTAATTATTTAATTTTCAAGCGGTCTTTTATTCTCATCAAGAGTAAAACCTTCACCGAATACATCATGTACTTCACTAACTGCAACGAAAGCATGTGGGTCAACTGAGTTGATAATATTTTTTAACCGTACAATTTCGTTTTTTCCAACAACGCAATATAAGACATTTCGATCCTTACCTGTAAATGAACCCTGTCCTTTGAGAACTGTGACACCACGTTCCATTTTTTCATGGATCACTTTAGCGATTGCTTCATTTTGTTCAGAAATGATCGTTGCACCTCGTGCTGCATATGCTCCTTCCTGCATGAAATCTATGACTCGTGCTCCAACGAATACGACAACTAGTGTATACATCGCCTCTCGGTAATGTAAGTATGTTACTAAAGATAGTGTGATGACACATGCATCAAACATAAACATCGTTTTCCCCATACTCCAGCCGACATATTTATGTGCTAGTCTTGCTATTATATCAACTCCACCTGTAGTACCTCCGAAGCGGAAAATAATCCCTAAACCTACACCAATAAATACACCTGCAAACAATGCAGCTAATGTCATATCATCATGTAATGGAATAGATACGGGTGAATACCGTTGAAAGATCCATAGAAATAGTGAAACAGAGAGAGTACCAATAACAGTATAATAGAATTGCCGTCTACCGAGTAATTTCCATCCAATGATAAACAGCGGAATATTTAAAACAAGATTACTAATTGCTGGGTTAATATCAAATAAAAAGTAGAACAGAAGTGTGATTCCTGTAAAGCCACCTTCAGCTAAGTTATTTTCCATATTAAAATGAACAATTCCAAACGAAAAAATTGCAGAACCTAACAAAATAAAAGCGATGTTTAATATTTTTAATTGAGACATTTTTTCCTCCTTGTTATGTATTGTCCTCACATATTTTTAAGTGATAATAACGTTGTATGTAAAATTATTGTTTATTTATTCTGAACGTTCAGGTGAAATTTTTGCAACCACGTTATCTATAAAATAGGATGTATCTGAGGTGAGAACGCATGAAATAGGATAACATCTCATCTATTATAGGTGAGTTTTTCAAAAATGAAAAGATAAGGTCAAATTTATGCATAGCATTTGTCAAAATCGGTCGGTTTGGCTAACATGGTAGGAGGATTATATGTGAGGTGGTATGATGGAAAAGAAGACGATGCAAGAAATGCAACTAGAAGTAGACAAGTATATCGGACAATTCAAAGAAGGTTACTTTAGCCCACTTGCAATGTTGGCAAGAATGACAGAAGAACTCGGTGAATTATCTCGAGAAGTGAATCATTATTATGGAGAGAAACCTAAGAAATCATCAGAAGAAGAAAAGACAATGGAGCAAGAACTTGGTGATTTGCTATTTGTACTTATTTGTTTTGCGAATTCTTTACATATTGATTTAAATGAGGCATTTGATCTCGTAATGAATAAGTTTCAAACACGTGATAAAGATCGTTGGACACGAATTGAGGAGGAAGAATAAATGGATAACATTAAAATTATTGTAGCAGGACCTAGAGGGCGTATGGGGAGCGAGGCATTACGACTTATCGAACGTACAGAACATTTCGAACTTGTTGCAGCTGTTGACATCAAGTTTGCAGGAAAACGAGTATCTGATATTGAAGGTCTCCCGAAATTTGATGCTCCAGTCTATGATGATATCGAACAATGCTTTCAAGAAGTACATGCGGATGTACTGATTGATTTAACAACACCTGAAGTGGGGAAAAAGCATACAGAACTAGCAGTAGAATATGGCGTACGACCTGTTGTTGGTACAACTGGTTTTAATGAGAATGAATTAGAAGCTTTGAGAAAGCGTGCAGAAGAAAAAGGCATTGGTGTAATTATTGCTCCAAATTTTGCAGTTGGTGCTATTTTAATGATGAAATTTGCACAAATGGCAGCAAAGTATTTCCCTGATGTTGAAATTATCGAGCAACATCATGATCAGAAGTTAGATGCTCCTTCTGGAACAGCGATTAAGACTGCTGAAATGATTCAAAAGGTGCGTGAATCAAAAGGACAAGGACATCCAGACGAACAAGAGACGATCGTAGGTTCACGTGGGGGAAATATGGATGGAATGCGTATACATAGTGTTCGACTTCCAGGATTAGTAGCACATCAAGAAGTGTTATTTGGCGGTGAAGGCCAAACTTTAACAATACGTCATGATTCAATTAACCGCGTATCATTTATGTCTGGAGTTCAATTAGCTGTAGAAACAGTCATGAAACTAGATCTTTTAGTATACGGATTAGAAAATATTATGGAATAAGAAGGGTGTTCATGTGAAAACAAAACTCGATATCCTGGCATTCGGAGCACATTCGGATGATGTAGAAATTGGTATGGGTGGAACAATTGCTAAATATGTAAGAAACGGTTATAAAGTTGGAATATGTGATTTAACAGAAGCAAATCTATCTTCAAACGGAACAGTGGAGATACGGAGTGATGAGGCAGAAAAGGCGGGGAAATTACTTGGTATACAAGAGCGGCGAAACCTACGTATGTCTGATCGCGGTTTATTGCTAACAGAGGAAAAGATTTCACAAGTAGTTGAAATTATTCGAGAAACTCAACCAACCATTGTTTTTGCACCATATGCCGATGATCGTCACCCCGATCATGGTAATTGTGCACGAATTGTTGATGAAGCTATTTTCTCATCAGGAATTCGTAAGTATATGCCAGATGTGATCCCACATCGTGTAGAACGGTTGTATTACTATATGATAAATGGTTTTCACAAACCAGACTTTGTGGTTGATATTACGGATACGATAACTGTCAAGCTTGATGCGTTACGATGTTACCAAAGTCAATTTATGAGATTAGCTGATGAGGTTGTTACACCATTGAATAATGGGTACATAGAGACTGTTGAAGCTCGAGAACGCCTATTTGGGAAAGAAGTAGGTGTTCAATATGCAGAGGGGTTTAAAGCAAATCAACCGCTCCTCGTCGATAAAGATTTATTGAACAGGAGTTATTAAGTATGAAGAAATTAAAGATTGGGATTATTTGCTACCCGACTGTCGGTGGATCAGGTGTGGTGGCAACAGAATTAGGCAAGCAACTAGCTGAGAAGGGACACGAAATACATTTCATCACATCAAGTGTTCCCTTTCGATTAAATAAACATTATCCGAATATATATTTTCATGAAATTGCAGTTAACCAATATGATGTGTTTCAATATCCTCCGTATAGTCTAGCAGCAGCAAGTAAAATTGCTGAAGAAGTGAAACGCCAAGGGTTAGATATATTACATGCTCATTATGCAGTACCACATGCAATATGTGCGATTCTTGCAAAACAAATGGTAAACAATAATGTAAAGATAGTTACAACTCTACATGGGACGGATATAACTGTATTAGGTTCAGATTCATCTTTGCATGAGATTATTCGTTTCGGAATTGAACAATCTGATAAAGTAACCGCTGTATCCAATCACCTTGTTCAACAGACACGTGATATTTTTAATACAGAAAAAGAAATTAATACTATTTATAACTTCGTAGATGAACGTGATTATAATAAACACGACGTTAAAAAGCTCCGTGAAGAGTACGGAATTGAAGATGGGGAGAAGGTCATTGCACATATTTCAAACTTTCGTCGTGTGAAACGTGTTCCTGATGTTATTCATGTATTTGAAAAAATAGCAGATAGAATGCCAGCTAAGCTGTTACTAATAGGTGATGGACCTGAGCTTTCCGCAATTTGTCGACTTGTACGTGAGAAAGGTCTAGAAGATAAAGTACTGTTACTTGGCAAACAGGAAAATGTTTCAGAGTTACTATCTATTTGTGATCTGAAATTATTGTTGTCTGAGAAGGAAAGCTTTGGTCTCGTATTGCTTGAGGCAATGGCATGTGGTGTTCCATGTATAGGTTCAAGAGTAGGTGGAATACCAGAAGTTATTGTTGATGGGGAGACGGGGTTTGTTTGTGAACTTGGTGATATAAATATGATGTCAGAGCGGTCAATTGAGTTATTAAGTAACCCAGTATTGTTTGAGCAAATGTCACAAAATGCAAAGCAACGTGCAATTGAACAGTTTGCATCAGTTAAAATTGTAGAACAATATGAACAAATCTATTATGACACTTTAACTCAAGATGAGGAATGATGAAATGAATCATGCATTTACTCAAGCGCTACCCGTTATTGAGCGTTTGAATGAAGCTGGTTATGAAGCTTTTTTTGTAGGGGGATCAGTTCGAGATTCTTTGCTACAACGTCAAATTGGTGATATTGATATTGCAACATCTGCTTCACCTCAAACCGTAATGGGGTTATTTGAGAAAACGATTCCTGTTGGAATTGAGCATGGTACGGTTATAGTTGGTTGCAACGAAGAGTATTACGAAGTAACAACCTTCCGAAGAGAAGATAATTATGAAGATTTTCGCCATCCAAATGCTGTGGAATTTATTACATCCATAGAAGAAGACTTAAGTCGTCGTGATTTTACTATAAATTCCATTGCGATGGATAAGAACGGACAGTTACAAGATCCATTTAGGGGACAGGCTGATATTTCAAATCAAATACTTCGGACAGTAGGTAATCCACACGATAGGTTTAACGAAGACCCATTGAGAATTATGCGTGCTGTTCGATTTATCTCACAGCTTGGTTTCCATCTTGAAGATGATACTAAGAGTGCGATGATCGTTAAATCTGAGTTATTAAATAAAATAGCGATTGAACGTGTAGCTGTTGAGTTTGAAAAACTACTCGGTGGGGCTTTTGTCAATGAGGCATTAACAGTGTTACTCGATACGGGTGTATATGCAAAATTACCATCTTTAAGTGGTGAATATGAACGTTTACTTGAATGTATGCAATTTGATTTTACGAAGCTTTGTTCAATAGAAGAACATTGGTCACTGTTTTTATATGTATTAAATGTTCAAGATGTCCGTTCATTTTTAAGAGAATGGAAATGTTCAAATAAGTTAATAAATGAAGTTGCACATTTGTTAAATTGTATTAGTCAAGCAGAATCATCTTCTATTACATCAATGTTACTGTACCAAGTAGGTGAAGCACACCTTGAGAAGTTTGCTCGTCTATATGCTCTTGTCAATCATGTAGCACAACAAGAAATGATAGCGTTATGTAGAGAACAATTTAGATCATTACCACTTTACTCAAGGAAGCAATTAGTTGTTAACGGTAACGATTTGATTGGCTGGTTCGATAGAGGTGGGGGGCCTTGGATGAGTGAGATGCTTGAGAAAATAGAAAGAGCTGTTGTAAATAAAAAGGTCGACAATGATAAGGAAACGATAAGGGAGTGGCTACAACAGTGACATCCTCAATGAGAAAAGAACTATTAGATATTTTTTCACAACATGAAGGAGAGTTCATTTCTGGACAGAAGATTAGTAATTTGCTTGGTTGTTCACGTACAGCTGTATGGAAACATATTGAGGAGTTAAGAAAAGATGGGTATGAGCTTGAGGCTGTGCAACGCAAAGGTTATCGAATAATTGGAACACCAGATAAAATATCAGAAAATGCGATTCGGTTAGGATTACGAACGACTAAGATTGGTCAGAACATTCACTATGAAGATAGTGTTGACTCTACTCAAAAAATTGCTCATCAATTAGCCAATAGTGAAGCTCCTAATGGAACAATTGTTGTAAGTGATGAACAGACATTAGGACGTGGACGATTAGATCGCACATGGTATTCTCCGAAGGGTACAGGCATATGGATGAGTGTCATTTTAAGACCAAATATTCAAATGCATAAAGCACCTCAGTTGACACTTTTAACAGCTGTGAGCGTTGTTAGGGGTATTAAGAAATCAACAGGTATAGAGTGCCAGATTAAATGGCCTAATGATATTTTGATTAATGAAAAGAAATGTGTAGGTATATTAACTGAGATGCAAGCAGATGCAGACCGAATTCGAGCTGTTATTATTGGAATCGGGATCAATGTTAACCATAGGACAGACCATTTCCCGGAAGAATTACAACAAATTGCTACTTCGTTAGCGATTGAAAAAGGAGAAGAAATAAATCGGGCTTCAGTTATGCAAGCAATCTTAAAAGAGATGGAAGACCTCTATGAAGACTATTTGAAAGAAGGCTTTTCACTCGTAAAGACTCTATGGGAAGCGAATGCAGTTAGTATTGGAAAACGTATTCGTGCAAGAATGATGAACGAGACTGTGGAAGGTTATGCTAAAGGAATTACAGGTGATGGTGTTCTATTGCTTGAAACAGATGACGGAAAAATTCGCCAAATTTATTCAGCAGATATAGAAATTCCTCCCACAACATAAAAAAGTTTGTTATACTACAAATGGAGTATGGGCGATATCTTAATAGAATTGCACCGTTAACCGGATACTAAGATTAATGAATGAATAAACATTCTGCCTTGATCCTGACAGGTTCGGACTAGGACAGAGGGATGATTGGACCGATTGATGTAACGATGCGTCTGCTTCTCTGTGTCTATGAGAGGGAGACGCTTTCTGTGTTTTATCATAAGGAAGCCAAACGAGAAATGGTGTTGTGCTCCGCTATGATTTTCGGTGCTCATCTCCTCGCCAAAATTTGAGGAGGGGAAAATAATGAAACAAACACGAGATTTTTTGAAAATGAAGGAAACAAATGAACCAATCACAATGATTACAGCGTATGATTATCCATCTGCACGTCAAGTTCAAGAGGCTGATATTGATATGATTCTTGTCGGTGATTCACTTGGAATGGTAGTGCTTGGTTATGATTCGACAATTCCGGTAACAGTAGAAGATATGATTCATCATACTAAGGCAGTGAAGCGTGGTGCACCAGATGTTTTTACAGTGACGGATATGCCATTTATGTCATACCACGGTACGATCTCTGAAACGATGCAGTCTGCTCGACTCATTATGCAGCAAGGTGGAGCTCAGGCTGTTAAACTCGAAGGTGCAGGAGATGTGATTCATACGATTGCTCGTTTGACAGAAGCTGGCGTTCCAGTAGTTGCTCATCTCGGTTTAACTCCTCAGTCTGTAGGGGTACTCGGTGGGTATAGAGTACAAGGTAAAGATGCAGAAAGTGCCCGAAAGCTCATTGATGACGCGAAGAAGGTAGAGAAGGCTGGAGCAATTGCACTTGTGCTTGAATGTGTTCCACAACAGTTAGCTGCAACGATTCAAGAGCAATTAACGATTCCAATTATCGGTATTGGAGCAGGAAATAAAGTGGATGGCCAAGTACTTGTGTATCATGATTTACTCGGATATGGTTCTGTTCATGTTCCTAAATTTGTCAAACAATATACATCTATAAATGAAACAATGGTGAGTAGTATTCAGCAATATGTAAATGAAGTGAAGTCACGTTCATTTCCAGAGGACAAGCATTCATTTAACATGAAAGAATCGGAGCTATTGAACTTATACGGAGGCAATTCGTAATGAAAGTGATTCAATCGATCCAGGAAATGCAACAACAAATGCGGATCATGAAAAAACAAGGATATGAAATTGGATTTGTTCCTACTATGGGTTATCTTCATGAAGGTCACCTTACACTCGTGGAGCAAGCACGGAGAGAAAATGACGTTGTTGTTATGAGTATTTTCGTTAATCCACTTCAATTTGGACCGAATGAAGACTTTGAGCGTTATCCACGTGACTTTGAACGTGATGAGCGTCTAGCAGAAGAAAAGGGTGTTGATTTTCTGTTTTATCCTCATATGGATGATATGTATCCAGAGGGTTTTTCGATAAAGATGACTGTAGAAAATAGAGTTAACGTCTTATGTGGTGAGTCACGACCAGGTCATTTTGACGGGGTTGTAACGGTATTAGCAAAGTTATTTAACATTGTTTTACCAGATCGTGCGTACTTCGGCATGAAAGATGCACAGCAAGTTGCGGTTGTTGAAGGTTTAATAGCAGATTACAATTTCCCTGTTAAGCTTGTGCCTGTTAAAATTATTCGTGAGCAAGATGGATTAGCGAAAAGCTCACGTAATGTATATTTAACTGATAAAGAGCGGTCGGAAGCACCTCAATTGTTTAGGAGCCTACAGCAAGCGGCTACAACGATTGAAGCTGGTGAAAGAGTTGTTAAGAAAATTATTGATTCAATACGAAAGAATATCGATAAGAACACAAGTGGGAAGATTGATTACGTAGAAATTCTTAGTTATCCAGATTTAGAAACGTTGACAGTACTTGAAGGTCGATTTATTATTGCACTAGCTGTTCAATTTGAACGAGCTCGTTTAATTGATAATATTACCATTACATTAGAATAAGTTGACGTTTAGAATAAATTTAAGACATTCATCTACAGGAGGGTGCATTAACGATGTTTCGAACTTTTATGAATGCAAAAATTCATCGTGCACGTGTAACAGAAGCGAATTTGAATTACGTTGGTAGTGTGACAATTGATGCTGATATTTTGGACAAAGCTGGGATTGCTCCAAATGAGAAAGTGGCAATCGTTAATAACAATAATGGTGCCCGTCTTGAAACTTATGTAATTGAAGGAGAACGTGGTAGTGGTGTAGTATGTTTAAATGGTGCTGCAGCTCGTCTCGTTCAAGAAGATGACATAGTTATTATTATTTCATACACGCTTGTACCTCAAGATAAAGTCGATGAGCATCAGCCTAAAGTACTAATTATGAATGAAGAGGATAATTCGATAAAAGAAATTATTCACTCAGAACCAGCATCAACTGTGTTATAATCATGATAGTTTGATAAAGATTTAATTTGGTCATGCGCCTTCCGATTTTAAACGGAAGGCTTTTATATTATTATGAGTAAATAAGTAAACAAAATACTGATTTTCTGAGAAATATTTGAAGCAAATGGTTAACTTTATTAACAATTATTTGCGGGTGGACACTCGCCGTATAGAAGCTGAAAGTAAAATTTATTATATTTATCGTTTTAGTGTAGGAAGAATATTAAGAGTTGAATGAGTTATAGAGGTGTTAGAAATGAACGATCGGTTTGTAATTGTAGATGTTGAAACAACAGGGAATCGTCCTAAAAATGGTGATCGGATTATTCAAGTAGGTGCAGTTGTCGTTGAAAACGGTCAAATTACGGAGCGGTTTTCTAGTTTTGTAAATACAAATAAGAAATTAACTCCCTTTATTCAAGAATTAACAAAGATTAATGAGGATATGTTGGTGGATGCACCACAGTTTGATGAAATCGCACCAAAGTTATTATCTATGCTAGAAAATTCATATTTTGTTGCACATAACGTACCTTTTGACATGTCATTTTTACAAGAAGAGTTTGAGAATAGTGGTTATCGACCATTTTCTGGACCTTGTATAGATACTGTTGAACTGGCACGACTCCTTTATCCCGCATTAGACAGTTACAAGCTGTCACAGCTGGCTGAAATATTCAAAATGCAACACTCTAATCCTCATCGTGCAGATAGTGATGCAGAAGTTACTGCTAAGCTTTTATTAATGATGTTAGAGAAGCTCTCAAGTTTGCCACTAATAGTACTACAGCGTCTAGAACGACTTGTACCTCGTTTAGATAGTGACTTAGAGTTTTATATAAAACAGCTCATTAATGAGAAGACAACAACGTTACAAACAGATGAGGAACAGTTTGATGTCTTTCGTGGTCTCGTATTAAAACCTAACGTGCAAAAAAAATCAGAACCTGATGAACAAGTTCCTAGTACGTTTGGAACTTTTCAAAATGAAGTAACGAGAAAACTGAAAGCAGAGATGTCACGATATGAAGAACGTCCTGGACAAGCCGAAATGATGAAGACTGTTGATGAAGCATTATCAACACATCAACATTTGCTCATAGAGGCTGGTACAGGAACAGGGAAATCGTTAGGTTATTTGTTGCCATCTCTTTATACAGCTAAGAAGAATGAGCAACCAGTCGTAGTGAGTACTCATACAATCCAGCTACAAGAACAGTTGCTAGAACGAGATATTCCTCTTTTGAAAAAAATTGTTCCATTTTCTTTTAACGGTGTTTTATTAAAGGGAAGAAACCACTATCTTTGCTTAAGAAAGTTTGAACATTCGTTGTCAGATGTATATAACGATAATTACGATACAATATTAACGAAAGCTCAAATTCTCATTTGGTTAACAGAAACAGAACATGGTGATGTAGAGGAGCTAAACCTATCTTCGGGGGGCAAGGTGTTTTGGAATAAAGTGAAAAGTGATGCAGGCTCTTGTTTGAACCGTGCTTGTCCTTTCTTCTCACGATGCTTCTATCACCGAAAGCGGAATGAAGCACATGATGCAGACTTAATCGTTACAAATCATGCGTTATTATTTACTGACCTTACGAATGAATCAAGTATATTGCCTGCGTATAATGAGGTTGTTATTGATGAGTCACATCATATCGAAGAAACAGCGAGTGAACATTTTGGAGAACAGCTTGATTATTTTATGATTAATATGATGACGACACGTTTAGGAATGCGTGAGGAACATGAATTAACTTCTAAATTATTCGGGCTTGCTGAATTTATCGATATTGATGAAAACGTCTTTACGTTTTTAGAAACGATGGAAGAACAAATAACAAACGTGAAAAATGAAGCTGATGATCTGTTTAGGATGCTTAAAGTATATGTAAATGAGCAAGAAAATGATGAGAAATCAGATATCGGTCGAATTAGTTATCGTTATGATGTACGAGAAGAAAATAGTGAGGTTTGGAACTCAATTGTAGAGGTAGCCGATCGATTCAAATTTGCTCTGCGTGATTTAGGTAAAGCAATGCAGAAGGTTTCTAAAGCATTCGATGATCGCAAAGAGCATATGACAACTTTACAACGTGGAATTTTGATTGACTTCCAAGGTGTGAAGAATCAAGTAGACACGATGTGTGCTCAAGTAACATGTCTTTTACTAGAAGCACGTGATAATGATGTAACATGGATAGAAGCGGATGTGAATGGGGCATTAAACGCAACTTATCTTTATAGTCAGCCCATTGAAGTGAGTGAGATGCTTGCTGAACGCTTCTTTGAAAAAAAGAAAAGTGCAATTTTAACATCAGCAACATTAACGATTAATAATTCATTTTCATTTATAGAAAAACGTCTTGGGTTAACGGAATTTCACCCAATGACCGCGATGATCGCATCACCGTTCTCGTATCGAGACCAAGTACGGTTAATGATTCCTAGTGATATACCAAATATTAAATATGTTTCAAATGAAATTTATACAGAACATTTAGCTGAACAGATTTCCGAATTAGCACAAATTACAAATGGACGAATGCTCGTGTTATTTACTTCATATGAAATGTTACGTACCGTTTATTACTTAGTGAAAAAGCATACAACGAACGAGACAATGAATTTTATAGCACAAGGTGTAACTGGTGGGAGTCGAACGAAATTGACGAAGCGATTCCAACAGAGCGAACGTGCAGTTTTATTTGGTACGAGTAGTTTTTGGGAAGGTGTTGACATTCCAGGTGAAGCATTAAGTTGTTTGGTTATTGTTCGATTACCGTTCTCACCACCTAACAGTCCAATTATGAGCGCTAGAAGTGAACGCTTGAAAGCACAAGGTAAAAGCCCTTTTATGGAATTATCTTTACCACAGGCTATTATTCGGTTTAAACAAGGGTTTGGTCGACTCGTTCGAACTCAGTCAGACAAAGGGGCAGTATTTGTTTTTGACCGACGCATAACAACAACCCGATATGGTAAAAAATTTATTAATTCTTTGCCAGTTACTCCTGTTATGGAAGCTCCTTCTGAACAATTATATAGTGAACTTGAAAAATGGTTGTGATAGATTAAGGTCATTCAAGGTAAACTAATGTTACGCTATTATTGTTGTGACAGGAGAATGCAATGATGATTAAAGGTATTCTCTCCATAATTTTATGCTTATTTATTCCACTTCATGTTGTAGCTGAAGAAGATGCAATCGAAAAGGTGGATTGGAATTTATCAAAAACAGAAATTGTTGTTACATTTCTGGATCTTTCTAGTGGAGAAGCAATTCTTATTCAAACTGGGCATGGAGAAACGATTCTAATTAATACAGGTGGACCGCAAACGACAGATGAGTTAATTAATCGATTGGAAACATTAAGTGTGCTTAAGCTTGACAGTGTGTTACTGACTAGTTTGGATAAGCAGTATGTTTCAAATTTAATGTGGTTAAATAGAGGTTATATCATTGACGAAATTATTGTACCAGATGTTTTTCGCAATGAGTTACAAACCGAATTCACCTTACAACACGGAAATATACAATATTGGGACGAAAGTATAATGAAAGAAATGTCTTCTGGTGTTACGATCCGTCCACTGAATATTCAATATGAAGGTGGTATGAGTCTTCATGTTGGGTTTGGTAAGCATGATTTGCTTCTAATGGGAGCGGCAGATAGTAAAGTTGAGGAAGCTATTTTAAAAAAATCCTCCATTCGTGCTGAAATATTGAAGGTAGCTCAATTTGCACAAGCTGATGGAACGTCAGAATCTTTTCTAAAAAAAGTAGACCCCCATGTAGCAATTATCTTCCGTGAACGAAAGAGAATGCCTAGTTCAGATGTGTTAGAACGATTGAATGAGACGTGGATAGATATATATCAAACTCGACAGTTCGGGAATGTAGCAATTAGGTTTGACCAGGAAAATTATGAAGTGATTACGTTTGAAGCAAAAGATAAGGAGTAGTGACGTATCGTCTTATTATGACGGTACGTCTTTTCAATTGTATACAAAAATAATGTCTAAAAATTTCGAATATAAATATATTGAATATTCAAATCTCTTGTGTTAATGTGTGGATGCGAGTAATATGCATACACTATCAGATAGCTTCAGACTGAATCTATTCATTGTTGAGAAGGTCGAATTTAACCCAATGCTCAATCAAAAAAATCGCACGTAGTAAGCGTGCGACAATGTTGGTGAGAATAGAAAGCACATTATTAGAAAAAACATGTAACATGTTTACTTGGTAATAATTTAACCGAACCGTTGGCATCTCTCATTTCAGACTTCCACTTTAAATTGAACCTGTTATAATAAGAAAAGAATCTGATTCGGTATTCCCGTATAGATAGTTTGTACGGACATTTACTGAGAGATGTGTAACAAAAACTGTGTACATTGGGAGGCACTTTTTTATGGATAATAAGATCGAATTATTATCAACTATAAGTTTGAAGCACTCTGAAGATATGTATAAAATTGTTAATGTATTAAATCGTACCTTAAAAGACCAAGATTTGATGTTTGGATTAGCGTTAGATGATGAAGATCAAGATAAAGCTGTTTTTACAATTTATCGTACATAAGGTGACGATATGAAAAAATGGTGGTGGTTGCTTTTACTGATACCCTTTATCGTCATTTGGCAAAGTGTAAACATTTATCAATCGACACTAGCAGATGAAAAAGTATTGCATAAACAAGCGGAAGCTCGTGCTAAAAAAATTGTTAAAGGTATCAAAGTAAATAAAGTTGAGCATTTTCATGGCAAAGACTCATATCAAGTTGTACATGCTATTAATGAAGATGGTGAAGCTGTCTATGTGTGGGTACCTGACAATAATAAAAAGAAGCCCGTTATTAAAAAAGCTAGTGAAGGTTGGACAGAAGAACGTGTTAAGGAACAAGTCATTAGTGAGCGTAATCCAATAGAAATTATAGATATTCGATTAGGTATGATGAGTGGTACTCCCCTTTGGGAAGTGAAATATGTTGACAATAATGACCAATATACATATTATTATATGAACTTTCAGAATGGTGAACTTGTGAAACGATATAGCATAAAGGAAAAGAAAACATAAGGGAGAGAATTACGACATGAAATTAGCAAACCGTGTTTCAGCATTAACTCCATCAACTACACTAGAAATTACTGCGAAAGCAAAGGCTTTAAAAGCAGAAGGTCATGATGTTATTGGTTTAGGAGCAGGTGAACCTGATTTTAATACTCCACAGCATATTATTGACGCAGCAAATCAATCAATGAATGAAGGTCAAACAAAGTATACTCCTGCTGGAGGATTACCAGCGTTAAAAGAAGCGATTATTGAAAAGTTTAAACACGATCAAGGAATTACTTATAAGCCTTCTGAAATTATTGTAGGAACAGGCGCAAAACACGCTTTATATACATTATTTCAAGTGTTACTAAATCCTGGTGATGAAGTTATTATTCCTATTCCTTATTGGGTGAGCTATCCAGAACAAGTGAAGCTTGCTGAAGGAACTCCTGTTTTTGCAAAAGCAGAAGAAGCAAATGACTTTAAGTTAACACCAATGCAGCTTAAAGAAGCAATTACTGATAAAACAAAAGCAGTTATTATCAACTCTCCAAGCAATCCAACAGGTATGTTGTATTCAAGAGAAGAGCTTGAAGCACTAGGAAAAGTAGCACTTGACGCAGGTATCCTAATTGTCTCAGATGAAATTTACGAGCACCTTGTATATGGTGATAAGAAGCATGTTTCAATTGCTGAGCTTTCTCCTGAATTAAAGGAAAATACGATCATTATTAATGGCGTATCTAAATCTCATTCCATGACTGGTTGGCGTATTGGTTATGCTGCGGGTAATGAAACGATTATAAAGGCTATGACGAACCTTGCAAGTCATTCAACATCAAATCCAGCTGTCATGGCTCAATATGGAGCAATTGCGGCATATACAGGTTCACAAGAGGCTGTTGCAGAAATGAAAAATGCGTTTGAAGAACGATTAAATAAAACATATAAACGTTTAATTGAAATACCTGGATTTACATGTGTAAAACCTGATGGAGCATTTTATCTTTTCCCTAATGTAATCGAAGCAGCGAAGAAAACAGGATTTGAAAGTGTAGATGAATGGGTTAAAGCACTTTTAGACGAAGAGAAAGTTGCGCTAGTTCCGGGTTCAGGATTTGGTTCAGCTGAGAATGTTAGGTTATCATACGCTACATCAATGGAAAACCTAGAAGGTGCACTTGATCGAATTGAACGATTTATGAAAAAACGCCTCTAATTAATTATAAGATCTATTTTTTTAAAAAAAAATACTCAAAAATATAATGCATATGTAGGGATTGTCTCTAATGCCAAACTATCGGTATAGAGACTCCCTTTTTTAATGTAAGTAGCTATGTCAGGCATGCATTAAATCATTTGTTGCTCAAGATCATGATTACATAGCCATTAGAAAATATACAAATTTGAAATCCACTCAGCTAGGATGGAAAAAAGCAAGTTTTTTTAGTATAATGTCGTCAAGTGCGTTTTTTGATGTAATTCGACTTTGTGCACAAATATATTTAACAGTGTCAGGAAAACTAAGTTACTGAAAATGAAGATGAAATCAATGGTTGGAGGGAACGATTAGTGAAAACAACAATTTCGCAAGTACATAAATATGTTGGAGAAGAGGTCACAATTGGTGCTTGGTTAGCAAGTAAGCGCTCTAGTGGTAAAATTGCTTTTTTACAGCTACGTGATGGGACAGGTTTTATTCAAGGTGTTATGGTGAAAGCTGAAGTTGAAGAAGACATTTTTTTAAAAGCAAAAGGTTTAACACAAGAGTCATCACTTTATGTTACTGGTGTGGTACGTGAGGATGAACGTTCACCATTCGGATATGAGTTAGGTGTAACAAATGTCGAGGTTATTCATGAAGCGATTGATTATCCGATTACACCGAAAAAGCATGGACCAGAATTTTTGATGGATAATCGCCATCTATGGATTCGTCACAAACGTCAACACGCTGTTATGAAAGTGAGAAATGAAATTATTCGTGCAACGTATGAGTTTTTTAATGATAACGGTTTTGTTAAAGTCGATCCACCAATTTTGACAGGTGCTTCTGCTGAAGGTACGACAGAACTATTTCATACAAAATACTTTGATGAAGATGCATATCTTTCACAAAGTGGACAATTGTATATGGAAGCTGCTGCAATGGCACTTGGAAAAGTGTTCTCATTTGGTCCAACATTCCGAGCAGAAAAATCAAAAACTCGTCGTCATTTAATTGAATTCTGGATGATTGAACCAGAAATGGCGTTTGTTGAGCATGCAGAAAGCTTAGAAGTTCAAGAGCAATATGTAAGTTATGTTGTGCAATCAGTATTGAAAAATTGCGAGCTTGAATTGAAACACCTCGGTCGTGATGTGACAAAATTAGAGAAGATTCAAGCTCCATTCCCACGCATTACATATGATGAAGCAATTGATTTACTTCATGAGAAAGGTTTTGATGACATTGAGTGGGGTGAAGACTTCGGTGCACCTCATGAAACAGCGATTGCAGAAAGCTATGATAAACCAGTGTTTATTACACATTATCCAGCTAAGATCAAATCATTCTATATGCAACCAGATCCAAATCGTCCTGAAGTTGCGCTTTGTGCCGATTTGATCGCTCCTGAGGGTTATGGTGAAATTATTGGTGGTTCACAACGAATCCATGATCTTGAGATGATGGAAGAACGTTATGAAGCTCATGGTTTAACAGGTGAAGCGTATAACTGGTACTTAGAGTTACGTAAGTATGGTTCTGTTCCTCATTCAGGTTTTGGTCTAGGTTTAGAACGAACAGTAGCTTGGATTACAGGGGTGGAGCATGTTCGAGAAACGATTCCATTCCCACGTTTATTAAATCGTCTATATCCATAAGATAAAGAAGCTCTGGAATGATTGTGATTCGTCCGGAGCTTTCTTTTTTATTTAGGTCGATCGTTTTTGATAGTTAATTTTATTATATTCATTAAAAAGAGAAGAACAGTGCAACTGAGATTTGTGTTCGAAAGTTCATTACTCATGTTATAATGCGATATAGAGGTGTTGAACAGATGGAACAAACACAAATGATAAATTGGCTAACGAAAGGAAATATCTCCATACCAGTAATTTTACTTGAATCGTACCCACAGCTTGGTATTGATGAAAAGGAAGTTATGTTACTGTTGCATATACACAGTTATTTAGATAGGGGTAACACATTTCCAACACCGGATGAAATGGCGATTCGAATGAGCATTGGTTCACAGGGATGTATGGAAATCTTGCATGCTTTGCTTCGAAAAGGTTGTTTAGCAATAGAGGAAGAGAAAGACTTAACTGGAGTCATGTATGAACGTTATACGTTACGTCCTCTATGGGAGAAGCTTATTCGCTTAATAGAAAAAAATGAGCAAGAACAGGAAAAGCAACAAGCACAAGCTGATGAAGGAGAACTTTTCCAAATGTTTGAACGTGAATTTGCTCGAGTCCTTTCACCTATGGAATATGAGACGATAGCGATTTGGGTTGACCAAGAGCAATATTCACCAGTTTTAATTAAAGCTGCATTAAAAGAAGCGGTTATTAGTGGGAAATTAAACTTACGATATATTGATCGTATTTTATTTGAGTGGAAAAAGAATGGGGTTAAAACTGTTGAACAAGCTCGAGAACGTAGTTTGCGTTTTAGGCAACACCAGCCTTCACGTAAACAACCTCCTCAAGCAGGACAAGCTTCAGAGTCAAAAGGGAAGACGGTCCCATTTTATAATTGGCTCGAACAATGATAACTGGAATATTGTTAACAATCATGTACTTGATTGATGAAGACAAACTATTGGACAAAGATTGATAGCTCCTAGTACTTGCATTGTGCCTTATTCGTTTGGCATTTTTGCAAGTGCTTTGAGCTTTTCTTATTAAAAGGCAGGTGGAATGAATTGCTTACAAAAATCCAAATTAAAGAAGTTTTGAATACGATGGCTGAAATGTATCCAGATGCTCATTGTGAGCTTAACCATCGCAATCCATTTGAGTTAGTTGTAGCTGTAGCACTTTCAGCACAGTGTACAGACAAATTAGTTAACAAAGTGACAAAGGACTTGTTCCAAAAATATCGTACACCAGAGGATTACTTAGCTGTCTCACTGGAGGAGTTGCAGCATGATATTCGTTCAATCGGTTTGTATCGCAATAAGTCTAAGAATATAAGGAAAATGTGTCAATTGTTAATTGATGAGTATGGGAGAGAAGTACCAAAGGACCGTGCGTCATTGGAACGTCTTCCTGGAGTAGGAAGAAAAACAGCAAATGTTGTTTTATCAGTAGCATTTGACGTTCCTGCTTTAGCTGTTGACACCCACGTAGAGCGTGTTAGTAAACGTTTAGGGATATGTCGTTGGAAGGATTCAGTATTAGAAGTAGAGAGAACGCTAATGCGTAAAATTCCTGAAGATGAATGGAGTGTTTCACACCATCGTTTAATCTTCTTCGGCCGTTATCATTGTAAGGCTCAGTCTCCTCAATGTGAAAGTTGTCCTCTATTAGATTTATGTCGGGAAGGGCAAAAGAGAATGAAGAAGAAGGCGAAAGCAAATGCCTAAATATGTGATACCTGAAAAAATGGCCCTTAAACCTTTTTTCACAGAAGGTGAAATGATAGAAATTTCAATACCAGAGACGTTTCATGAAGCAATGACGTCAGGTTATTTCATCCTTGATTTATTAGCTGAAAAAACGCCATATTATCCATGGATAGAGCAACAGAAGTTACTACCAGATATTTTTGCAATATGGAAGAGTGAAAAAGAATCTCTGCGAGACATGATAGCAAAAAGACAGAAACGATTGGCAGAACTTCCGATGAGACAACAATTGGCAAATTTACTTAATGTTCTATTTTGGTTAAATGGAGAACAAATCACTAGTTTACAAGATTGGAAACAAAGGGTTGCTATGTTTGATTTACAGCCTGTTAATGCACACGAGAGACTTATATTTATTATGGAAAGACCTGTACATCATCATGCGTTTATTCAGCTAGAGCAGTTGTATGTAGAGCTTGAAAAGCTCATGCAAAAACAGTTCGCAATATATAATAAACAAAACTAAAAAACCCGCTATCTCAATTGTGAACTGCCCCCTGTCAAGTAGACAGTGGAAATAATAAAAATGATTTAAACGGCTTTAGCTCTATATTCTATAGGGCTAAG